>JBOGOY010000731.1:1589-2313 GCA_050748185.1 Pyrinomonadaceae bacterium | reverse complement strand
GCGTATAGACGCTTACTTCGGCGGCGTTGGCACGCTCGATAACGGTCTCGGGGGCGACGATGTCGCCGACTGGAAAGCCGTCGGTGATCAGCACCACGGCGCGCTTCAGCAGTTGGCGCTCGCGCGTGCGGGGCGCTTCGCGGGCGAGTAGTCGGACGGCATCATCGACCGCGTCATAAGCATGCGTCGAGCGGCCGTTGTCTTCGCGCGCCAGCCGGGCAAAGGCGCGCCCGAGCTTCTGCTGGTCCCCTGTGAATTTCTGCAAGACTTTGACCTCGGTGCCGAAAGCCATCACGGCGAAGACCGACGAGCGATCCTCCGCCAGCCGCCGCGAGAAGTTGCCGACGGCCTCGCTGATGCGCCGCATTTCCACGGGCGTGACACTGCCCGACACGTCAAGCGCGAAGACGATGGCGACGGGCCGCTTGGCCCCGTCGCGCTGCTCGACGTTGAAGAAGGCGAGCGGGCGTTCATCGCCGTCCTCGTAGAGCTTGAAGTCTTTGGGGCGGAGGTTGCGGACGGGCCGCCCCTCGGCATCGTTCACGGTCACATCCAGCCGCACGAGGTCCGTATCGATGCGGTAAATCTCGTCGGTCGGATCGGCGGGCAGGAGGTCTTCCGGGAGTATGCGTCGGGGGCGCTGCTGCTGCTGCTGCGCCTCGGGCGGCGTCGGCTGCCGCTCCTGCGAAAAAACCGGAGCGAACATGGCGGCCAAGAGGAGGAC
>JBOGOY010000731.1:0-1579 GCA_050748185.1 Pyrinomonadaceae bacterium | reverse complement strand
CGCCACAGAGGAATTTCGCCGCCGTGGGGATGCCGGCGGGCGCGCGGCTTGATCTTTGCACGTTGAGGTTCACTGTCATGCGATATATTTGCTCGGACAAGTCGCCGGCTTCGGCGTGTGTTCGCGGCTGTCTGGGAGAACTATTATACGGACGTGCCGCGGGTTGGGTTAACCCGGCGGAGTAAGAATAGTCTGCGCCGAACAAAAAACAGGCCGACGAATAACGCTCGACGCCCTTTGACATTTTGTCGGAGCCCGTCGGCAAACCGGTTTTAGGATTTCTCTCCGCGCGCCCCCCAAGCGCACGCCGTTGGCAACCCGGCCGTCAAGGCTCGGCATCAACGTCCGTTGAAGCCTCGGCGGCGGTGACTCAAACGATCCGACGGCGTGTATAATGGCCGCCGATAATGGCCGCCGTTCTAAGGTCACGTCTTTCTCCCCGAGCAGTTGATTCATCTTAAAATATGCTGAGAACCAAAACGTTCAACCTGTGCGCGTTGTTGCTGCTCATCACGCTCGGCGGAGCCGCGACGGCTGCGGCGGCGCAGAAAGAGAAAGCCGGCGGCATCAAGGGCAAAGTCCGCGCGGATGAAGGCCACAGCGCCTCTGACGTGCGGGTCACGATCAAGCAGGGCGAGCGCGAGGTGGCGCGCGGCGAGACGGATCGTAAAGGAAATTTTGAGATCAAAGACCTCGCGCCGGGACGCTACGCCGTCATGTTCCGCAAGCCGGGCCTGAGCGTCGCCGAGTTGAAGGACGTGGAAGTCGAGGCCGGCAAGGTCCGCACGATCAAAGGCGGGTCGGTGTTCCTGCCGGTTGACGAGGGCACGCTCGCCATCCTGCGCGGTAGCGTCTTCAATGCCGAAGGCCGCAGCCTGCCCGGCGCGAGAATCGAGCTGATGCGCGTCGGGGCCGACGGCACGCTGAAGAAGATTGACGGCCGCATCAGCAACGAGACGGGTTCTTTCGCCTTCCGCCTGCTACCCGATGCGGCGCGCTACCGCGTGACCGCGAAAATGGACGGGATGCAGGCGACGACGCAGGAAGTCTCGGTCGAGGGCGCAGCCATCTACCGCGTCGCGCTGAACCTGAAACCGTCCGTGTCGCAACAGTAAAAATCCTCCGTGGGGAGCCAAACGTGTGGCCGTGAACGATGACACTTCAGAGCGGAGCGACGCGCGTGGCGGCGGCGAGTTTCTCACTGCGCGGCAACTCGCCGAAGTGTTGCAGGTTAGCGATTCGACCGTGTTGCGCCTCGCCCGCGCGGGCCGCATCCCGGTCGTCCGCCTCACGCCGCACCTGCTGCGCTTTCACCTGCCGTCAGTCGTGCAAGCCCTCGCCGCCGACGGCAAACATCCACGCCCACGCGGCGGGGGCAAGCCACAGTCCGAAGTCAGCGAAGCGCAGCTTTCTTTCGACGATCTGATGTGAGTGTGGGAGTGAGCGGTGAGGGGCGGAGAGACGAGCGGCCACCGGCGTGAATGCCGGTGGCCGCTCTTACTTTTACCTGCCGGCGCGTCGTTGAGCGTCCCGCGGCGGCTCGTTCATCTCGATCCATCGGCCCTCGCGTCTGAGGTAC
>JBOGOY010000730.1:0-2956 GCA_050748185.1 Pyrinomonadaceae bacterium | reverse complement strand
CCGGCTTGACGATGACCGGCGCGGGACTGGTCATGATGCCGCTGTCGCCGGTGCTGGTCCTCCCCAGCGCGAAGCGGGAGTTACCGCCATGGTCGAGGGCGGCGTGAACGTGGCTCACGTTCCCACTCGCGACTCGTCAGGGGGATTGCCGGAGCGCGCGCTCTCTGCCGATCCGCCCGCTCCCGCCGGCAGTTGGTCCCCTGCGGCAGTGCCGCCGGCTTCGGCTGGGGGCAAGCAGATAGAGGCAGCCCCGGATTGGTCCCCCTCGCGCGCCACTCAGCCCCCGCCGTTGCCGCCGCTCAAGTCCGCGGCCGGGTTGGCGCGCGAAGTCGGCCCGGAGTCGCTGGCGGCGGACATCCGCCCGCTCGGCCAGTTGGCCGAAAGTTTCATCGTCGCCACCGACGCCGAGGGGTTGCTGCTCGTCGATCAGCACGTCGCGCACGAACGCATCCTCTTCGACAAGTACCGCCGGCTGGAGGGCACGCGCACCGCCGACTCGCAACACCTGCTGGTCCCAGAGACGTTCGATCTCACGCCCGCGCAGGCCGCCGCCTTCGACGCGGTCGCGCCGGAACTAGAGGCTTATGGCTTCGGCCTGATGCGCTTGTCGGGCCGCACCGTCGCGGTCAAGGCGGTACCGGCCGATCTGCCGGCGGGCGAGGCGCGCAACCTGCTCGCCGAGGTGCTCGACACGGTTGACTCTGAGCGGCGCGGCGCGGCGCGCGCCACCCTGCGCGAGCGCGTCGCCGCCTCGCTCGCCTGCCGCGCCGCTATCAAGATCAACACGCCGCTGACGACCGAAAAGATGCGCTGGCTCGTCGAGCGATTGCTTTACACCTCGTCGCCGACGACCTGCCCGCACGGCCGCCCCGTCATCCTGCGCCTGACGACGCGCGACATCGAACGCGGCTTCAACCGCCCCTGAACGAAAGTTGCTCTGGGGCTGAAAGATCGCCGCGGCCCGGCGTTTCACCTTTCCGGCCGGTTAATTCGCGCCCACGGATGATGACAGAGGCGCGGCGAGTCGGTTATCTTAGAGGCCGGCACTTTACCCGGCAGAGCGCCGCTGCAACAAAGCGTCCGGCTGTCCTATGCGTTAAACAAGGGGCGGCAGGAGTTGGTCGCGGAAGGGAATTTGCGACCATCCCGTGCTGGTGTGTAGCACGAAGACGTCCACGCAAGTTCCACCCTACCCGCGCCGGCGATCGAACCGAAGGGCAGCAACACAAACAGTGACAGGTGACAGGTGACGGGTGACAGGAAAGAAACTGCTTTCCTCCTGTCACCTGTGACTACCGTTACTTGTCACTTGTCACTTTTGAGTAAGTATGGACAGACAACGTTTGGCGCGGCCTTTCATGTTGCTGATCATCGGGATCGGCGCGGCCGTGTTCTTCTTCTCGGCTTTCAAACTGCCCTTCGCCCAGCTCGACGCGCTGTTCCTGCTGCTGGCGACGGCGACGGTCGCGGTCACTTCGCGCGTCGCGGTGCGCGTCCCCGGCGTCAACGGGCGCATCACCATTTCCGAGACTTTCGTCTTCCTGACGATGCTGCTCTATGGCGGCGAGGCGGCGATCGTGCTCGCCGCCGCGGACGGGTTCTGCGCCTCGCGGCTCGTCAGCCGCAAACCCATCACGCTCGCCTACAACGCTGCCCTGACCGCGCTCTCGACGTTCATCACCGTCTGGGTACTACGTTTCTTCTTCGGCCCCATCACCGCGTTGCCGCACGGCCCGTTCTCCGCCGAGTTCATGATCGCCGTCTGCGTCATGGCGCTCGTCCAATACTTCACCAACTCGGTGCTCGCGGCCGTCGCGCAGGCTCTGAAGAGCAACGAGCGCGTCTGGCAGGTCTGGGTCAAATACTGCGCCTACACTTCGATCACCTACTTCGCCGGCGCGTCCGCGGCCGCCATCACGGCGAAACTCGTCGGCGCGTTCGGCTTTTACGCCATCATCGCCACCACGCCGATCCTCGCGATCATCTATCTCACCTACCGCACCTACCTGAAGAACATCGAGGTGATGGCGGCCGCCGCGCGCGCCGAGGCCGCGCAGGCGCAGGCCGAGCAGGCGCAGCGGCACATCGGGGAACTGAACCAGTTCATCGCCGAGAAGGCGCGCATCCGCGAGCAGTACGCGCAGATCGAGAAACTGTCGGCGCTGGGCGAACTGGCGTCGGGCGTGGCGCACGATTTCAATAACACGCTCGCCGGCATCCTCGGCCGCGCGCAGTTGTTGCAGGGGACCAATGATACGGAGAAGATTCAGCGGGGCTTGGAGATCATCATCAAGACGGCTCGCGACGGGGCGAAGACCATCAAGCGCATTCAGGACTTCGCGCGCCAGCGCCGCGACTACGATTTTCACCTCGTCTCGGTGGATCAACTGTTGCTCGACGTGAGCGAGATGACGCGCCCGCGCTGGAAGACCAGCGCCGAGGCCGCCAGCGTCCACATCAACCTCGACCTCCAACTCGGGGCCAAGTCGCACGTGCTGGGCGACGAGTCGGAGTTGCGTGAGGTGCTGGTCAACATGGTCTTCAACGCGGTGGACGCGATGCCCGCGGGCGGGACGCTGACGCTCTCGGCCGACGAAGCGGACGGCGCGGTCGTGATCACCGTCAAAGACACCGGCATGGGGATGAGCGACGAGGTGCGCTCGCGCATCTTCGATCCGTTCTACACGACGAAGGGCAAGGCGGGGATGGGACTTGGCCTCGCCGTCAGCTATGGCATCGTCCGGCGGCACGAAGGAACGTTCGAGGTCGAGTCGGAGCCGGGCCGTGGGACCAGTATGAGGCTCCGGCTGCCAACCGCGAAGGGAGGGCTCGGGAAACCACAGAGCGGCGAGTTGCGCGTCGTGCCGGCGGCTGACGGCCGTGGCAGGCAGGCGCGGCCCGGGATGCGCTTTCTCGTGGTAGAGGACGAAGAGCCGGTGCGCGACCTGCTCCGCGA
>JBOGOY010000729.1:0-2971 GCA_050748185.1 Pyrinomonadaceae bacterium | reverse complement strand
GTCGCCTTCACATCGAAGGCGACGGCGCGGGTGATAAGTGAATGAAAATTATCATTCCCGGCGGGACGGGGCAAGTCGGTACTTTGCTTGCCCGCGCATTCCACCGCGATGGGCACGACGTGGTGGTCATGGGGCGCAGGCCACATGACGCGCCATGGCAAGTGGTTATGTGGGACGCGCAGACGCTCGGCCATTGGACGGAACAACTTGAAGGAGCCGATGTCGTTATCAATCTCGCCGGCCGCAGCGTGAACTGCCGTTACCACGCCGAGAATCGGCGGGCCATCAAGGAGTCGCGCGTTAACTCGACACGGGCCGCGGGTCAAGCCATTGCCCGCGCCAATCACCCGCCGCGCGTCTGGCTTCAGATGAGCACCGCCACCATCTACGCGCACCGCTATGACGCGCCGCATGACGAGGCCAACGGAATCCTTGGCGGGGCGGAACCTGACGCCCCTGACACGTGGCGATTCAGCATCGACGTGGCAACCTCTTGGGAGCGGGCGTTGGATGAAGCCGTCGTGCCGCAGACGCGGAAAGTGAAGATGCGCGCGGCGATGGTCATGAGCCCTGATCGCGGCGGCGTGTTCGACACGTTGCTCGGCCTCGTGCGCCGGGGCTTGGGCGGGCGCGCAGGCGACGGCCGGCAGTACGTGTCTTGGATTCACGAAGCAGATTTCGTGCGGGCTGTCTACTGGCTGATCGAGCGGGACGATGTGGCAGGAGCCGTCAACCTCGCGGCACCAAACCCGTTGCCGAACGCCGAATTTATGCGCGTGCTGCGCGAGGCGTGGGGCATTCGATTTGGACTCCCGGCGACGGAACTGATGCTGGAGGCGGGCGCGCTCTTCCTGCGGACTGAAACGGAGTTGCTTCTCAAGAGTCGCCGGGTGATACCGGGCGAGTTGCTGAAGAATGGGTTCAGCTTCCGGTTCCCGACTTGGGAGGAGGCCACACACGATCTCTGTCAGCGGTGGCGCAAGGTGCTGGATGAAGCGGTCTGACAAATCGCGAGGGCCGACGCTGCGCCATCATGCTCTCGATGATGTTCGCCGGCGCTGGACGCTCCGCAGATCAGCCGACATCAGATGAAGACCACGGATTGCGAGTTCGGGATGTCGAAGCGCTTGCGGCAGCGCGGATTTTTGCAGGCGAGCATGTCGTCAATGCGGACCATGTAGTCGCGCGACTTGGCGAAACGGGCGCGGTCCTGCTCGCTGGCACCGCGCGGCAGTTGCCGCTTTTTCGTCCGGCGCAGCCAGCGCACCTCGTACTCATGGCGCTCGCGGCAGTGCGGGCAGCCGAAGGTGGTGCTCTTCGACTCCTGCTTCTCTTCAAAGAAATCGCGTTCATTCATAGATTCAGACGTGTCCCTTCATCAAGCCTGCCCGGCGTTTAGCCGCCCGCCGGCCTCCTGCTCGCGTTCGCCAGCGCCTTGCCGCTCCCCGCGTCGCCGGTGGTACAGCACGATCAAAAAGCCCAAGACGGCGCTCGCGGTCATCAGCGCGTTGGTGACGACGAAGACCCAGTTGCGGACCAGCCAACTGTAAATTAAAAAGCCCAGCGAGGCGGCGAACTGGCCGACGAACAGCCACTTCGAGACGTTCTCGCTGGAACCTTCCTGCCACTGCTTGTAAATCTGCTTGCCGATGGTCAGCACGAGAACAAGCGAACTGGCCCAACCGATGGCTTCCTGCATTCCTCGCTGCCCCCTTGCTCACTGAAAATCCGTCCCGCCGCAAAAGGCATTATCGCACCGCAGACCCTTGCGACAAAAGACGCCGCACCGTCTCCAACAGGCTCTCCGGCTCGACCGGTTTCGGCTCGTAGGCGTCTGCGCCCTGCGAGAGGGCCAGCGTCGCCGAGCCCGATCCGTAGCCGGTCGTCACGAGGATCGGCGTGGCCGCCAGTTCGGGCGTGTCGCGCACGCGCCGGACGAGATGCACGCCGTCAGCCGAGGGCATGTAAACGTCCGTCACGATCAGATCGGGCCGCCAGTCGAGCGCCAGATCATAGGCCACCAAGCCGTCCGTCGCCGCCGCGATGTCATAGCCTTGACGCCCGAGGATCCGCGACATCAACTCGCGCAGATCGTCGTCGTCCTCAACCACGAGAATTTTTTTCGGAGAGTTCATAGCACAACAGTGACGAGTGAGTGGTGACGGATGACAAGCAAGACAAGTTTTATCTTGTCACTCGACACTTATCACCTGTCCCTGTTCTCCAAGTTGTTCGCACAATTCGCGCAGCAGCCTGAAGCTATAGATGCCCGTGTTGTGGCCGTCACTCCAACGGAAGTTGAGCGCATAACGGCCGACCAGTTCGACGTTCTCCATCGTCAGATCGTCGGGGATGCTTTCTGGCTTCAGAACGCGCTCGCCGGTCATTTCGTTGACGCAGCGCGCGCACGGGCAGACGCGCCGCAACTGCGGCGCGCCGTAGCGGCACTCGCGGCCATCGCCCCAAGTGATGCGAAGCCCCGCGCCGCCGTCCTGCTCGATCTCGCGCGGCTCGATTGTGGGGCCGCGCCGGAACATGATGTCTGACATATGCGAGTAGTCAGTACGCAGTGGTCAGCGGTCAGTGATCAGTCAGAGTTGCTTTAACCGCTGACTGACTACTGAGCATTGACGGCTTTGAAAGCTTGCTCGACCGCGTCGGCGGTGACATCGAAATGCGAGGCAGACCAGACGACCGTGCCCTTGTGCAGGACGACGGCCTGCGGCGACTCGTGGCGGACGCCGGTGCGCGTGGCGACCTGTGCGGAGATGTCGCGGGCGCGCTGCACCACGACGAGCGCCAGTTCAGGCACGACCGCAGGCGACAGGCGTGACATCTCTTCGTAGGCGGCGCTGCTAATCGGGCAGGTCAGGCTATGCTTGAAAACCAGCACCGGCCTCTCATGCGAGCGTGCGAAGAAGTCATCGAGCGCCCCCGCGTCAGAGACTTGTACGAACTTAACTTCCTGCGG
>JBOGOY010000728.1:0-2985 GCA_050748185.1 Pyrinomonadaceae bacterium | reverse complement strand
GGTCAGCGCTCTATAACCGACCCCTGACACCCGACACCCGACACCTGTATGATGCGCGCATGATCATCCAGCCAGCGCGCCGGGTGCGGGGGCGTTTGCGCTTGCCCGGCGACAAGTCGATCTCGCACCGCACGGCGCTCCTCGCCGCGGCGGCCCGCGGACGCACGCGGATTACGAACTATGCGACGAGCGAAGACTGCGCTTCGACACTCGCCTGCCTGCGGCAACTCGGCGTCCACGTCAGGCGCGAGGGCACAAGCGTGACCATCTCGGGGAAGGGATTAAGTTTCCCCGCCGCCCCGCCCGTGCCACTTAACTGCGGCAACAGCGGCACGACGATGCGCTTGCTCGCGGGCCTTTTAGCCGGCCAGCCTTTCACCTCAACTCTTTCCGGCGACGACTCGCTCCGCTCTCGCCCGATGCGGCGCATCATCGAACCACTCGAACAGATGGGCGCGCGCGTGAATTCAACCGATGGGCGCGCGCCGCTGCGCGTCGAGGGCCGAAGGTCGCTGCGTCCGATCAACTACGAGTTACCGGTCGCCAGCGCGCAGGTCAAGTCCTGCATCCTGCTCGCGGGCCTCAACGCCGCGGGGCGCACCGAAATCGTCGAACGGGACGCGCCGACGCGCGACCACACCGAGCGGCTGCTTCGCTGGTTCGGTGTCGAAGTCGAAACTGAACTTAAAACGAGTGCGGACGGCGACGGCGCGCTGAAGAGTCGTCACGTCGTCGCGCTCGAAGGCGGTCAGGAGTTGACAGCCCGCGACGTGGAAGTGCCCGGCGATATTTCCTCGGCGGCCTTCTTCCTCGCGGCGGCGGCGCTGTTACCCGGCTCGGATTTGACCATCGAAGGCGTCGGCCTCAACCCGACGCGCACCCACATTCTCGACGCGCTGCGCGACTTCGGCGCGGAAATCTCGATTGTGGAGCGGCGGCGGGAAGCGGGCGGCGAAGAAGCGGGCGATCTGCGCGGGCGCGACGGGGATCTGTCCGGGCGCGGATTGGACGGCGAGGCGGCGCGCGCGATTCTGAGCGGCGAGCAAATCGCGGGGCTCATTGACGAGTTGCCGATTCTCGCGGTCGTCGGGTCACAACTCGCCGGCGGCTTGGAGATTCGCGACGCCGCGGAGTTGCGCGTCAAGGAGACGGACCGCATCAGCGCGACGGTCGCCAACCTGCGCGCAATGGGCGCGGAGGTCGAAGAGCGCGACGACGGGATGCTCGTCGGCGGGCCGAGCCGCCTGCGCGGCGCGCGGCTCGATGCGCGCGGCGACCATCGCATCGCGATGGCCTTCACCGTCGCCGCGCTCAGCGCCGAAGGGCCGTCCGAGATCGACGGGGCCGACTGCGTCCGCATCTCCTTCCCAGAGTTTTACACAATGCTCGATTCGTTGGTGGAAAGGTGAGCGGGGACCAGTTATTGAGTCGCCGCGTCGTCATCACCGGCTTCATGGGCGCGGGCAAGACGACCGTCGCCCGCGTCCTCGCCGCGCGCCTCGGTTGTGCGTCGATCGACCTCGACGAGTTTATCGCCGCGCGCCACGCGGGCCGCACGCCGCGGCAGATTATTGACGAGGAAGGCGAGCCGCGCTTCCGCGCGCTCGAAACTGTAGCCCTACGCGCGGCGCTGGACCAGCGAGACGTGCGCGTCGTCATCGCCCTCGGCGGCGGCGCGTGGGCCGCGGAAGAGAACCGGCAAATTATCGACGCGCACGGCTGTCTCACCGTCTGGCTCGACGCGCCGTTTGAGTTGTGCTGGCGACGCATCACGGCGGCCGGCGACACGCGCCCGCTCGCGCGCGATGCTGATCAAGCTCGCTCTCTATTCGAGGATCGGCGCGCCGGCTACGGGCTCGCGTCGCTGCGCGTCTCAGTTGAAGAAGAGGACGCGGAAAAGATCGTGACAAGGATCGTCGAAGCAATTATTTTTAGTGGTGCTGAACGAATCGAAGAACCAGAGGGAGAGCACGATGACTGACAAGCAGGCGGACGCCAAAGCCCTGAAGGTGGCGAAGGAACTGAAGAACGCGCACAACTGGAAGCACCTCGCGCGCTGGCATGGTGGGGGCTACTACGAATTGCAGACCGAGGATATTGGTCAAGTGCCGGTGCGCCTCTTCCTTACCCAGACGCTGTTCGATGAGGCGGAAGACATCCTCTACCGCCAGATCGTCAACGCCACCCGCTTCCCCGGCGTGAAGATGGTCGTCATCACGCCTGACACACACTACGGCTACGGCGTCCCCGTCGGCTGCGTGCTCATCACCGACGCCGACACGGGCGCGGTGGCGATGGGACCAGTGGGCTACGACATCGGCTGCTTCACGGCGGACACGCTCGTACCGACCGTTGATGGCAACTCATACGCGCTCGGCGAACTGGCCGCGTCGGGTGAAGAAATACTGATCTATTCGATCTCGAAACAACAAAAAATCGTTGTCGCCAAAGCGATTGCGCGGAAGACACGAGCAGACGCGCCGCTCGTTAAAGTGACGCTTGACAACGGCCGGGAAATTCTTTGCACGCCCGATCACCAGTTCATGTTGCGTGATGGAAGTTATCGCGAAGCGAAAGATTTGACGCCGGCAACTTCGTTGATGCCATTGTATGTGCGAACTGATCGGGCTGGCTATATTTTCGTCAAACACCCGGCGACGGGGCGCGAACAGCGTGTGCATTGGTTGATGGCGCGGGGCGGTCTGCTGGGTGAAGTTCCGAAATTTGAAGAGCAACGAACGATTATTCACCATAGAAACTTTAATCCTTCGGACAATAGACCTGAGAATCTTGAGTTCATGGGCGACCGAGATCATATGAGCTATCACAAGCGGATAGCCGAGCGAAACCTTCACTTCCAGTCGGAAGATTTCGAGGCAAGGCGGAAGCTGGCGATAACGAACAAAGCTAAAACCGATGAAGGGCGGGCGTACTTTGCCGCGCGTGGCACGAAAAACATACTGGCCTACATGGCTAATAATCAGG
>JBOGOY010000727.1:0-2989 GCA_050748185.1 Pyrinomonadaceae bacterium | reverse complement strand
TTCGCGCGCACGATCAAAGTCAACACCGATGGCGAGGTGCTCGAAACCAACGCCTGCCGCTACACCCTGAGCCCGCGTGCGGCGCGCTTTCTCGCGGGCAAAGCGCCTTATGCGAGAGAGTGAGCAGTGAGCAAAAGGCAATGAACATTTGGAGACGACAATTCGGCGGCGCTCGGCGGCGCAGTCACATCACGTATTTTTTACTGCTCACGGCTCACTGCTTACTGCTCACTACGGGAGGGGTGGCGCAACCGTGCGATGCGGGGCCGAAAGGAATCGGCACGGAAAGCCGTAGTGTCGTTAGCTCCGCCGACATCACGGCGGCTGACAAGGACGGCGGGTTGCTGGAAACGGGCGGCCCTTCGCCCGCGCTCGATTCGCGCGCCGCCGCCGCGCGGTCGCCCGCCAAAATCAAGGTCGTCAGTTACAACATGCGCTGGCGGGGCGGCGAGGACTTACAGAAGTTGATCCGGCTGTTGCGCGAAGACCCTGAGATCGGGGGCGCGGACATCATCGGCTTGCAGGAAGTGGATCGCGGAAAGAAGCGGACAAATTACATCAACACCGCGCGGCTGATGGCCGAAGACTTGGGGATGCATTATGCGTGGGCCGCGCCGCCGCGCGCCGGCAAGAGCGCGAAAGAGGACGAGACCGGAGTCGCCATCCTCAGCCCGCACCCGCTCGGCAACGTCGTCCGTCTGGTTTTGCCACACGAGGGGCCGAACCGGCGTCGCCGCGTCGCCATCGGCGCGACCGTGCGGATCGGCCCCAAGACGGTGCGCGTCTATTCCGTCCACGCCGAGACGCGCCTCAAGTGTGAGAAGAAGATGGACCAACTGCGCGCCCCCATCGAAGACCTCGCGCGCCACCCGCACGTTTCGCGCGCCGCCGTCCTCGGCGATTTCAACACCATTAAAGGCAAAGACGTCAAAGGCGCACGCGCCTTGTTCACCGAAGCCGGCTTCGAGACGCCCTTCCCCGACGACCGCTCGACGTGGCACACCTTCATCATCGAACTCAAACTCGACTGGGTGTGGCTGCGCGGTCTGGAACCGCTGGCGCACGGCATCGACAAGGGATTGAAGCTCTCAGACCACTGGCCGCTGTGGGTCGAGTTGAAACTCGACAAGGAAGTGAACACACTTGACCGCTGAGACTAACGGGACCGCACCGGCAACAAGCCTTCATCGATGAGGCCGGAGAGCACGCGCGCCATCTCGGCGATGCCTTCCAAATGCGTCTGCTTCAAGCACGCGCTCTACAAGGTGAGCGCCGTCCGCGAATGATGCTCTCCGAGTGCATAGCAGCCCACACCAATTCACCGCGGAGATACAGAGATCACGCAGAGGGATACGGAGTGTGGAGAGCTTGTTTGACATTTCAGATTTGAAATTTCGGATTAGCTGCTCTCGACTCCCGTTCTTGCGCGATCTCTCTGCGCCTCGGCGGCGAAGCCCCAATCACAAACAAGAGCGTGACAAATTAAACAGGACTGGCAGGACATGACCGCCCAATCCTGTTGTGCAGATGGTCTCCCATACTCGCCCCGGCAGTCGCGGCATTGTTCGCTCTGTTTATTGTTTCAAGCGCCCTCGTGCTGTCCGGGCCGAGAGCTTCGGCGCAGACCGTCGTTCTCAGATGAGCGGGCGTGACAAAGCTGCCTCCAAGCCCCGCCTCACGGCCAGACACTGGTTCACGCCCGAGCGAACGACAGGCCCGACCTTGCTTTTGCGGCCGTCGCGGGGCGGCGGGCGGCGTCGTTGCATTTGCGGCGGCGGGCGGCTAGGATGTCGGCAGAACCTTTTAACCTATTAATTCCGTGCGAGGAGCGAGGTGACGCGATGAAGTTTCCCGGTGGGATGGACCTGCAGAAAATGATGAAGCAGGCGCAGCAGATGCAGGAGAAGATGCAGCAGGAGATGGAGACACTGGTGGTGGACGCATCCGCCGGCGGCGGCGTCGTCACGGTGCAGATGCGCGGCTCGAAGGAACTCGAGTCGATCAAGATCGATCCTGAGGCGATCAAGGACGGCGATGTCGAGATGCTACAGGATTTGATCGTCGCCGCCGTCAACGAAGCCGGCCGCAAGATTGACGAAGCGATGCAGTCGAAGATCGGCGGGATGATCCCGCCCGGCTTACTTTAGAAGTAATCAGTGGTCAGTAATCAGTAGTCAGCCAAAACCGATCTGCTGATTACTGATTACTGATTACTGACCACTCTTTATGCTTGAATACGCCGAGCCGGTGATCAAATTAATTGACGAGTTCAGGCGGCTGCCGGGTGTCGGGCAGAAGTCGGCGCAGCGCCTTGCGTTCCACGTCCTGCGAATGACCGAACCGGAGGTCGAGCGCTTTATCAACGCGCTCGCCGAGGTCAAGCGGAAAATCGGCTACTGCGCGATCTGCAACAACCTGACGGACGTGGACCCGTGCCGCTTCTGCTCGTCCACGGGGCGTGACCGCTCGATGATTTGTGTCGTCGAAGAGCCTTACAACCTCGTCGCCGTCGAAAAGACGCGCAGCTACCGCGGCCTCTACCACGTCCTGCACGGCAGCCTCTCGCCGATTCGTGGCATCAGCCCCGACGATCTGCGCCTGCAAAATCTGCTACCGCGCCTGCGCCCCGAGAACAACGACGGCGTCGAGGTCCGCGAAGTTATCCTCGCCACTAACCCCAACACCGAAGGCGAAGCCACCGCCGGCTACATCAGCCGCCTCTTAAAGCCCCTCGGCGTCCGCACCACCCGCATCGCGATGGGGATGCCGGTCGGGAGCGACCTCGAATACGTCGATGAGGTCACGATGGATAAGGCGATGTCGAACCGGCACGAAATCTAGTTCAAGGTTCAAAGTTCAAGGTTCAAAGTCGTAATCTGCTTTATAACTTTGAAATTTGAACTTTGCTGATGCCAACGGATTTTGTGGTTGGTATCAGCACCGAGAAAAAGAACGGATGATTCGTTATGATGCCTTGTTTTGTGCAGTG
>JBOGOY010000726.1:0-2993 GCA_050748185.1 Pyrinomonadaceae bacterium | reverse complement strand
CGGCAGCGCCGGCCGCGCAGCCGTCGGGGCCATCGGCATCGGCAGCGCGGTCGGCGCGGCCCTCACCAATCACCGACTGCTCGGCCCCGCCGAAGCCCGGCTGATGGTCGTTGCCGGCTGCCTGCTCGCGGCGCTCTCGCTGGTCGCCGTCCTCTGGCCCCGCTGGATCAGCATCCCGCTCGCGGTCATCGGCTTTTGGACGGCCGTTTCGCTCTTCAGCAAAGCGTGGAGACTTCACGCCGAAGGCCGGCGCGCCGAAGGGCGTGCTCCGAAAAGCTCGGCCACCACGCACAACGCGCCGCTCGCCCGAAAGGATGGCTGAAGTGGCCCGGCGCGACACATGCCGAGCCGAAATTAATTTGCGAGACGGCCGGGTCTCCATCATTCTCAAATTTCTTGCCACCGAGGGAACCGCCGCACACCGGGGAAGGGTGGTCGCGGGATTGCTTAGACGCTGTGCCCTCTCTGTGCGCGATGGCTCAGACTCATGACCCGAGAAGGGAAAGGCACGATCACACGAATGCTGGGAGAACGTTTTTGGGATACCTCATCGAATCCGGAGCCGTTGCCGGCAAACGGCAATCGAAGTCCCCGCACCGTCGCCACCTCGACGCGCCTTTCGCGACTCGTCCGCGGGCTGGCGGTTTTCTCACTCGTCCTGCTATTCACGACGCCGGCGGTCGCACAGTTGAACGCGCCCGTGCTGCTCAGCGACCCCGCCTCGACGCGCGCCGTCGCGCTCGACGCCATCACTTTCACGCCGGAACCATTCGCGCCGACGCCGCGCATCCACTGGACCAGTGATCGCCGCACGCGAGTGTTGCTCTTCGCCGTCAATCTGGCGCTCCAGCCCGGCGAGGACGTGTCGGCCGTGACCGCCAATGCGGAAGACGCGGCCCGCCGGCGTTACGACCTGACCGTCGAAAACGTGGGGTCAGTGCCGGGCCAAGAGTGGTTGACGGTCCTGATGCTCAGGCTGCACGACGAACTGGGCGACGTGGGCGACGTGCTGACGCAGGTCACTTATCGCGGGCAGGTGAGCAATCGCGTGCGGCTCGGCATCGGGCACGTCGGCGGCGGGCCGGCCGACGATCCGGGATCGGGGCCAACGCCCGTCCCCCCGCTTTTCGTGATCGGCGGCCGTGTGCTTTCGGGCGTCAACGGAGGACTCGGAGGCGCATCTGTGCGGATCGGTGGGGCACAGAGCCGGACGGTGACCACGGACGCCGCCGGGGCTTACGCCTTCACCGTCACGGCCACTGGCAGTTACACCATCACGCCGCTCGCGCAGTTCTACAATTTCGAGCCGCCCGTCCGCGCCTTCAGCGGCCTGAGCGGACCCTTGACGGAGGTTAACTTCAATGCCGTCCGGCAGACCTACGCGATCAGCGGTCGCGTGCAGGACGATCTCGGTGGCGGATTGGATGCGCTCACCGTCACGCTCGCCGACGAGGCCGGGGCCGCGTTACGCACGGTGAGCACGAGCGGTGGCGGCAACTTCACGTTTCCGGGGGTGGCCGCCGGACAAAACTATTCAGTCGTCCCGACGAACACTGCCGTCTTCGACTTCACCTCGCAGCGAGTTAACACCCTCGCCCGCGACCTGACGTTGCAATTCGGCGGCGCGCGGCTCAGTTACGCGATCGGCGGGCAGGTGCACGACGGGACGCACGGCGTCGGCGGCGTGACAGTCTCGCTGAACAATTCGGCGCAGACGACGACCGACGCCGGCGGCAATTACTCGTTCGCCCAACTCCCGGCCGGAAGAAACTACAGCGTTAAGCCGTCAAGGCTCGATCATGTCTTCGACCCGTCGGCGCAAGTGTTCAATTATCTGGCAGGGAACCAACGGGCCGATTTCAGGCAGACGCGGAGCTACACGGTCGCGGGGCGCGTGACGGACGGCGGCGGCAACGGTGTCGCCGGCATCGCGTTGACGTTAAGCGGGCCGCAAACGGGACGGACGCAGACCGGCCCTGATGGCTCTTATCGGATCACGGTGACGGTCGCGGGCAACTACACTTTGACGCCGTCGAAAGAGCAGGGCTACTACGCTTTCGCTCCGGCCAGTCGCTCTATTTTTAATCTGCGGGACAATCAGACGGCGAACTTCAACGCCGACTTGATCCCGGACGCGGCCCCGCTCTCCGTGCTCGAATTCGACGGCGCGCCGAAGAGCGTGGACTACGGGGTGTTCTGGCGGGAAGGGGTCGATCTCGGACACTTCTTCTGGGAGTTCTGGGCCATGCCCGGCGAGAACGCGGGCGGAACGTACCTGCTGTCGGACGGCTACGGCGGCGCGCACGCGCTACTGTTCGGGTTCAACGCCTTCGGCGGCCGCGAGCCGGGACGTTATCAATTGTACGGCAACATCTTCAACGGCTCGTTCACAAACATCACCACGTTCGCCAGCGACGAGGGGCCGGTGCCCGGCGAATGGGGGCACTATGCGGTCGGATGGGACGGAAGCCACGTCGTCATTTACTTTAACGGCGTGCCGGTGGGGCGGACGGCGTTTGCCGGGCCGCGCCGCACGCCCGGCCCGAACTCGGGCGGCGGTTGGCTGCTCATCGGCGGCTCGGATCACAACAATCTGGTCGGCCGGATCGCGCAGGTCCGCGGCTACGAGGGGACCAACCCGCTCGAAGGCCGGCCCGGCGGGGCGGAAACGGCCTTCGCGCCGCAGACGCTTTTCGAGGCCGGCAGCGGCAACCTGCTCAGCCGGTTATTCCGCCCGGCGCAAAACATCGCCGATCTGTCGGCGGGGTACGACGGCGGGACGCACGCGGGACGAGTGCGTAGCACAGCGAGCGGCATTCTGCACGACTGCCCGAGTTGTCCGCTGCCGCAGTTCGTGCTCGATCCGACCGCGCCCAATTTCCTTGCTCCCGCGGGCGGCAACCCGCCGGCCGCGCCGGTATCAAGTCCCGCGCTCCCCCCCGCCGGGGCGCGCGTCTTCGATTCTTTTTCACGCCCGAACGCGACTTATCTGC
>JBOGOY010000725.1:0-2996 GCA_050748185.1 Pyrinomonadaceae bacterium | reverse complement strand
GTCCACCTCACGCCAGCCGGCCTTGAGGATGACCGTGCCGCGCGTTAAAAACTTTTCCCCTTCGACCACGGTGGTGATCGTCGTCCGCTCCAATTCGGCGTCGGGGAAGAAGGCGGCGAGGAAGCGGCGCGCGAGCAAGTCGTAAATGCGCTTCTCGTCGGGCGTGAGGGCGTTCGGGTTGACGCGCTGCGTGGTCGGGATGACGGCGTGGTGATCCGTCACCTTTTTGTCGTCCACGTGGCGGCTCGACAACTTCAGCTTCCCTTCCGCCACGATCCGCTCGACGAAGGGGCGGTAGCGCTCGACGCCGCCGGTCGCCTCGACGTGCCCGCGCAATTCCGCGCCGACGCTCGTCGAGAGGTGGCGCGAAGCGGTGCGCGGGTAAGTGATCAGCTTTTTCTCGTAGAGCGTCTGCGCCTGTTCTAAAGTCTTCTCGGCCGTCAGGCCGTAACGGACGTTCGCGGCGCGTTGCAATGTCGTCAGATCATAGAGCAGCGGCGGGCGCTCTTTCGACGCCTTCTTCTCGATGCGTTCGATCGCGCCCGGTCGCCCCGACACTTTGGCGACGATGGCTTCCGCGTCTTCTTTTTTGTCGAAACGACTGTTGCCGTCCTTGCCCTGCCAAGTGCCCCGATACTCGCCGGCCTGAGCTTTGAAATCCGCGACGACTTCGTAGTAAGTGGTGGGGACGAAGTTCTTAATCTCCTCGTCGCGCGCGACGATCAGCGCGAGCGTCGGTGTCTGCACGCGGCCGAGCGAGAAAACGCCCTCGTGCCCGCCGCGGCGCGCCTTGATCGTCTGGATGCGCGTCGCGTTCAAGCCCACCAGCCAGTCAGCCTGCTGGCGCGCGTGCGCCGACTCGCGCAGGCCGCGGTAGTCTTCGGCCGGCTTGAGGCTCTTGAAGCCTTCGAGGATCGCTTCGCGCGTCAACGAAGAGATCCACAGACGCTCGACCGGCTTGCGGCAGCGCGCGAGACGATAGACGAGATCGAAGATCAACTCGCCCTCGCGGCCCGCGTCCGCCGCGTTAACAATCGCGGTCACGTCTTCGCGCGACATCAACTGCTTGATCACGCCGAACTGATCGCGCGTGCGGTCTGAAGCGTGATACTTGAACTTGTCTGGGATGATCGGCAGGCTCTCGGCCCGCCAGTGTTTGAGCGCGGGATCGTAACTATCCGGCTGGTCCAGTTCGACAAGATGGCCGACGCACCACGTCACGATGTCCCGCGGGCCTTCGAGGAATCCTTCGCCCCGGCGCGTCGCGCCGAGCGCCGCGGCCACGTCGCGGCCCATGGAAGGTTTTTCGGTGACGACGAGTCTCATATGCGTTCAGAGCGCGTGCGTGAGGGCTGGATGATACTAAATCGGAACACGCGACATTGGGCAGGAGATTGAACCATGGAGGACACAGAGGGCAGGGATGATGAATGCGGAATGATGAATTAAAAGCAGTTCGGACTGTCTTTCATTTCGCATTCATCATTCCGCATTCATCATTCCTCTGTACCCTCTGTGGTAAATCTCCAAGCGTGCCAATCAACTGAGTTTCGATTTAAAAAGTGCGGTTGGCCGTCCGCTTCTTGTAAACAACGAAATCGCCCAACTTCTTTAGCGCCTCGATATCCACTTTCTCGGGCGCTTCCGCCCCGGCGACGCTGACGACGAGGACGCGCGCGCGCGGGCGGTAGGCGAGCAGGTGTTCGGGCGCGCCGAGGCGGCCCTCGCTGTGGAAATTACCGTTGACGTTGATCACAAGCGCGCCCGGCTGTCGTCCGAGGTATTCGGCGATGCTGTGGCCCATTGTGGCGTCGCGCAGCGTCTGCGCGTCGAGCAGGTGCAGCGCGCCGTGCGGCGAGTTTTGCATTGCGGCGGCCGGCATCCCGCCCATCACCCCTCTGAACTTCTCGGCGTAGGGGGCCGAGGCGTCGCCGTAAGGCAACGGCGCGAGCCACCCGCTGCGGGCCTGCCCCGACAATTCCTTCAACGCATCGCGTCCCAGACGCGATACGCGGTTGACGTAACGCTCGGGTGCGTTGGCCGCGAGCACCGGCAACTTGTGCGTGCGCGCGAACTCGACCAGCGGCCGGTAGTCGGTCTGGTAGTTGTCCCACGGGCGACTCGCCCTCAGAAAGTGGCGCTCCTGAACCAAACCGGCGAGATACTCGTCGAGGACCATTTGCACGTCGCGCTCGAACATTTCCAGAGAGAGCGCGACCGGGCGGCGCTTACCTTTTTCGACACTCTCGCCCCCGTAGCGCGTGAATGCGCCCTGTAACAATTCCAACTCGACGGCGTGGGCCAGCGCATCGTTGTGCAACTCGCCGACGAACACGGCGTCCGCCGCGCCCATCGCGTCGATCACGTCGGCGAGTGAAACCGCTTCGCCTTTCGCGTTGTAGATTTGATAATCGCCAGCGGTCATTGTCGTCTGCGCCTGTGCCGTGCCGCTTGTAGCCGCCCAGAGTAGCAGCGTTAGCAGGAAAGCCCCCGCTATAGGTGTGAAAGAAACACGCATTCCACCCTCCACCGTCTTTGTGAGGAAGTCATTCGACCCGTCACCCGTCCACACGGCCTGACTGGTCCCCGCCATCCGTCAACGCGCCGCGCCAGCCGGGCGCGTCCAGCGCCCGCCGCACGTAAATCGAGGCTCCTTGCACGCGCTCGACCACGACCCGCTCGCCCGCTGCCAAAGGCATCTCGCCTTCGGCCGGGTACGCCGTCCACGTCGAGCCGAAGACTTTGACCGCGCCTTCGTTCATCGAGCCTTGACTCGACGAAACGACGGTCCCGATCTGGCCCGGCAGCGAGTCGGCCCCGGTTTTTAACGTGCCCCCCTCGTGATCGCGCCCGAAGTAGTTGACGAAGATGGTGCGCGAGGCAGCGGTCAGCGCCGTCGAGACGAGGACGAAGACGAGGAACTGAAGCGGGTAGCCGAGGCCCACCATTGCGGCCAGCGCGGCGGCCAGTGCGCCGACGCCGAACCACAGCAGCAC
>JBOGOY010000724.1:0-3004 GCA_050748185.1 Pyrinomonadaceae bacterium | reverse complement strand
GTGATCCTGCAAGCCAACCGCCAGCCCGTCCGCTCGGCGGCGGAATTGAGCAGCGCCGTCCAACGCGCAGGCGCCCGGCCCGTCCTCCTGCTCCTACAGCGCGAAGGCAACACCGCCTTCGTGACAGTGCGGCCGCGGCAATAAACGCGAGCCAAACAGAAAGCACAAAGGCGCGAAGGCCTCTACCTTCGCGCCTTTGCTATTGAGTGGGGGGCACCCCGTTGAATTCAGCCGCCGCCACTTCGTTGCTCTGGACCATCGCCCGCGTAACACCTTCGCCCGCGTGAGCGTCCCGGACGTGAGTTGGTTTGTGAGTTGCTGCCTCGTCAATGTCACCTGTGTCGCTCCGTCAGGGTCTTGTGGATCCTCGGTCGTGATCTGTTGGAGTGCATATCTGTTCATCAGCGCGTCCACGAACTGCTGGTCCAACATCCCGCCATAGAGGTTCATAAACTCCACACGCCGCGCGAACGAGTCGGCGAAGGCGGCGCGCTGCGCGATTACCTCCTCCGTCGTCTGCCCTGTCACCTGCCGCATGTCAGGGATGACTTCTGCATACTCTGCCCGCCGGCCGAGCGCCGCCTTGTAGAACAAGTAAACGTAGAATCCCTTCAATTCGAACTCCTGCGAGCGGAAGAAGCTGGACGAGACGGTATTCCTATCGCAGGCGGGGTTACTGTTCGCGTCGGAGCAATTGTTTAGGACGTTAAGCCAAGCGTCAAACCCGGCCTCCTCGGGCTCGCGCGAGAGGAAGTCGAGGTACTGCATCCTGACGAAGAACGGCGAGGCGTCAATGGGGTTCGTGGTTGACGGGGCGGCATCATTGTCAATGATGTGCAGGCTGGCCGTCGTCCCACCGAAAAACCCGCCGCCCACCGGGCTGGTCAGGTTGAGGGAGGCCACTTCCGAGTTTTCCATGTGCGCGTCATCAATGATCGGAATGGTGACAGCCTTCAGCCTCTCGCCCGCCGCGAAGCGCACGGTCTCGATCGTCGTCGCGTAGTCGCAGCGCGCATAGGCGACGCCGCCGATCGCGTCGCAGCGTACCCCGTCGGGGTTGTCATAGGTGAAAAACACCGCGCTCGCCGGGGCCGAGAGGTCGCCGCACGAGATCTACGCGCGCACGCCCGTCGCCCTCCAGCACCGTGAAGTCGCGTGTCGAGAACTCGATGCTCTGGCGCTCAGCGCCGACGAAGTTGGCCGTGTGGTCGCCGTTGAGCAGCGGCAAGTCAATACTTACCGGCTCGAAGGTGTAACGGTCGTGGTAGGGGAATACGCTGAAGCCATCGCCGGCGAGAAGGTTCGTGAAGGAGTATCGCCCACCCGCGTCCGTGCGCGCCTCAGAACCCTGATGACCGCCGAATCGCGTCAGGCGCACGATGACCTCGCGGATGCCGTTACCTTGTGGGTCGAGGATGCGCCCGCTGACGGTGGGGCGGATCAGCGTGGCGCTAAAGTCGGCCCCCGTTTGGTTGGCGCGCAGATTGTCGTAAGTGCGGCTCGCCGGGGCAAAGGTGTAGAAGATGCTGGTCGGCGTCACCGTATAGTTGCCGCCAGCAGGCAGGTTGACCAACGTGTAGTCGCCGTTGGCGTCCGGGTAAATGGTCCCCGTGCGCGTCCCGCTCAAAACCAGTGCCGCCCCGAAGTTGAAAATTTCGCCGAACGTGACTCGCCCGGAGATGGTGTGGACCGGGCCGGGTGTCGGGGTGGGCGAGGGCACGACCCCGGGCAGCGGCTGCCAATCGGGTGCCGGATCGTAGAAGTCGTCTTCATTAGTCAAACGCATCAGTGCGGTGCCATCCACATTAATCCGGTGGAGTCTGGTGCCGAGTTGGAAGACGAGTTGGCTGCCGTCAGGGGACCAAGCCGCCGAAGTGGCTCCGGCGACGTTCAGCAGCCGCTTCTCGCCGGTCCCGTCAGAGTTGATTAAGTAGGCGTCGCCGGACCGGGCGTCGGTGGAAGACGATCTGGTGAACAGAATGCTGCTCCCGTCGGGCGACCAGTCGGGTGAGTGATCGAGGGCCGCGCCGGCGGTGAGGCGAGCTTGGTTGCCACCGGTCACGTCCATGACGAATAAGTCGCCGTCTCTCGTGAACACGAACCTCTCGCCGTCAGGGGACCAGTCGAGCCCGCCGATCAATGCCGAGTTGTCGATCAACTTAGACAGTCCGTCGCCGCCCACCACATAAACAGAGTTGTCGGCGCCCACGTAAGCGAGCCTGTTGCCGCTCGGCGCCCATGTCGGGCCAGCGTCGAAAGCCAGATCTGCACCAGACGGCGCGGCTCCGGTGGTGATATTGCGAACATCACTGCCGTCGGCGTTAACGACTTTGATGGCGTTGCCACTGCGGGAGGCGAGTTTGGTTCCATCGGCCGACCACACGGGGCGGGTTTCTAAATCCAAGCCAGAGGTCAGATCGGTTAAGCCGCCGCTATCCGGGTTAATGAGCCTGATTCTGAGGGTGGGGGCCGCGCTGCTGGAGAAGGCGATTTTGCCGTTACCCGATAATCTGATCGGCGCGGCCGTGACCGCGACCGATGCCGTCGCAGAGTTGTTAGTCGGGTCCGGGTCGGGCAGCGCCACCGCACTGACCGTCGCCGTGCTGCTGAGCGTCGCCCCGTCAGCCACGCCCGGATCGACGGTGACAACCACGATCGCCGTGGTGGAAGAGCCCGCTGCCAGCGATGGGAACATCAGGGTGCGCGTGTTGCCAGAGCCGGCGCAGGTCGCCCCCACCGGCGAACCGCACGAGATGACGCTGGTCCCCGCCGGCAGGGTGCTGGTCAGTATGACGGCCCCGGCCGCGACACCGGCCGCGTTGCCGTCGGTAACGAGGTAAGTGATCTTGCCGCCGGGGGCGACCCTCTCGAAGGTCGGCACGTGGCTCACCGTCAGATCGGCAAATTCAACCTGCGTACTTTGCGAATCCGTGTTATTTGAAATAACGGCATCCGGTTCGCCGCTCGCCACGGTCGCCGTGTTAGTGATCGTCCTCATCACGCG
>JBOGOY010000723.1:0-3021 GCA_050748185.1 Pyrinomonadaceae bacterium | reverse complement strand
CTCTGACGGGGCGCGTCCGCGTCCGCCACGAAAAAATTAAGCTCTGGTGTTTCGGGGGAGCGTCGAAACCTATCTTATTGAAGGCGAGCGCGGGCGGCAAGGCAAGGAGCGATGGACGACAGACATTGGACGATGGTAGATCGGCGCGGCCTGTGGCCCACCGTCTCCGGCCCAACGTCCATCATCCATCGTCCGCTTTGGGTCAAGGCTTGATGCGCTGCATCGTCACGGAAGTGATCGGCGAGTCGCCGGCGGAGCGGCTGTAGGAAACCCAGTAGCCGGCCTTCGGATAGCGAACCAGCCGATGCACTGAGCCGTCGGCCTTGGCTTCGAGGTCGGAGCCGAGCACCTTCCGGGCGTCGGGCGCGCCGCCGTCCTTGCCGATATAGATGACGGCGACGGCGAAGACCTTCTTCGCATCGTCATAAAAGACCTGCGCCGTTTCCTTCTCGGAGAAGGCGTAGAAATCCTGCCGCTCGTTCTTCTCCTGCGGGTCGCCCAACTTCTGGCGCGCCTCGTCGGTATTCATCCCGATCTGGACGCCTTTGTAGTCGCGGTAAACTGGCGTGCCCGCCTCGTCTTGCGGCAGCGAGAAAAAGGCCACAGTCAAACTCAAAGCAGTGAAGAGAGTAAAGCGTCGTGTGATTGGCAACATGGGGGCTTCCCTCCGAAGGAAAGATGGCGGCTCCGGGATGGGCCGCGTCCGAAGTTTTACTTAGAGGCCGGGCGGAAGGGAAAGGCGACGGCGCGTGCGACGGACGCCTTCTGGATGCACGGCCCACGACCAACGATGCGAGAGCAAAACGATATGCCCGCAAGCGGCGGGAAGTCAATAGGGACGATGAACGGCGAGCGTCGGTTACGGGCCGGGCGCGCCGCGGGCGGATCGTCTGGCTGCTTTATGGTCCACCGTCCACCGTCATCCCGTTACAGCTTGACGCCGCGAAACAACTCCGGCTTTTTCTCCGGCTTGACCATGACGGCGGCGTCCTGCTCGCGATGCTGCTGTTCCGACTTTGAGAAATATCGTGCCCACTCGCCGGGCGCGTCGAAGGTCTCGCCGCCGTGCGAGGTAAGGCGCGGGCGGACGCGGCACATCACCGGCGTGTTGACGCCGACGCCGCTGATCACGGCCTGTCCCTTCGTCAGGGCCGGGAGTTCGGCGAGCAGTTGGCGGCCCGCGCCCTCGACCGACTTGGCGACCGTGTCCTGATCCATTGGGTTGACGATCCGCATGATGATCTGCGTCATGCACTGCGAGAGCACGTCCTGATCGAGCTTGCCGGGCCGCTGCGTGATGAGGCCGATGCCGACGCCGAATTTGCGTCCCTCAGACAAAATCTGCTTGAGGATGTTGGTCGAGACGACCGTCTGGCCCGCCGGGGCGAAGCGGTGCGCCTCTTCAAGCAAAGTGAAGACGGGGTAGGGCAGGTGGCTGTCGTTGTTCTGGTCCGACTCGCCGCGCACCGTCATCATCCGCGCCTTGTTGACGCGCCTGAGCAGCGTCGCGACGATCACCTGCTGCTCCTGCTGCTCGATGTCCGAGAGTTGCAGCACGGTGCAGCGCCCCGGTCGGAACAAGTCTTTCAAAGGGATGTGTTCCGTGTCAGAGAAAATGCCGTGCGGCTTGTCAAAGCGCATGTCCAGACGCCAGAGCAATCCCTCGATGGAACTGGCGTTGGAAGACTCGCTGCGCTCGCTGCCTTCATACTTCTGTTCCTTCACCGCGTCGCGCAGGTCGTGATAGCCCCACAGTTCGCGCTCGGCGTCGCGCCGCGTCGTCAGTTGCCGGAACGCCTGCGACAGAAAGTGGAGCATCTTGTCGGACGTGCCCTCGGGCAGCAAGTATTTGACGTCGGCTTCGGTCAGCGAAGAGAAGCGCACTTTGACGCGGTCGTGCGTGAAGATTTTGACTTCGGGCCGGTAGCCGCCCTCCGCGTCCTGAAAGCGCGCACTGTCCGCGACGGATTGCAGCGTGTGATATTCGCCGTGCGGATCGACGACGAGCACAGAGGCGCGGTTGTGCGGCATCATCAACTCTTCGACCAGCACGCCCGCCGTGTAGGACTTGCCCGATCCGGTCGAAGCGAGGATCGCGAGGTGCGTCGAAACGACGTCCTTGACCGACAACACCACGGGGACTTCGTTCGCGGCGCGAGTCAACAGGCTTCCGACGTGGGCCGCGCCTTGTTCGCCGTTGCGCTTCGGACTGAGGACTTCGGCGAGCGTTTCGGAAGACGCGAGGAAGACCGCATCGCCCGCATTCGGCGGGATGCGCGGGTTGACGAAATCACCCATCTGGCGACTGAAGTAGCCAATGGTTTCGACCATGATCTCGTACAACTCGCACCCCTCGCCGTCCAACCCGATTAGCTGAGAGACGATCGCAGGCGGCGTTTCGGGGTCGGCGAGAAAAGCGTCGGGGAGGTTCCGGATCAGACGCCGCTGCGTGATGTTGCCGAGGATGCGCCGCTCTTCCTGTCCGTCGTCGGCGGCGTAATAGACGAACTCGCCGATGCGCGCGTGCCGGTTGTCAGCCGTCACGAACAGGTACTCGTGCGGCAACTCGCCCGGCCCCTTAATCGTGCCGACGAGAAGATCGGATGAGGTAGATTGAAGTTTCATAGGGTCGCATCTTTCAACATTCGACTTAATCACCACCACATAGAGACACAGAGAAAGCAAGACAGAGATCGAAGAGTGGGAACCGCCTTTTCTTTATTGCCTTGATCTGTCTCTGTGGTTCATCTTCGTCTTGTGAGCGGCGCGCCTTGCGGCTGAAAACGCACGATCGTTTCGACGACGTACTGCTGCTGCTCGAAAGTTAACTCTGGATAGATCGGTAGCGCCAGCGTCTCGCGGGCGGCGCGCTCGGACTCGGGCAGGTCGCCCGCGTGGTAGCCGAGGTAAGCGAAGCACTCCTGCCGGTGCAGCGGCACGGGGTAGTAAATCTTCGTGCCGACGCCGTGCCGCTTGAGGTGCTCCATCAAGGCGTCGCGATGGCGTGGGACGCGGACGATG
>JBOGOY010000722.1:0-3022 GCA_050748185.1 Pyrinomonadaceae bacterium | reverse complement strand
GGGCGCGCTCGCGGCGCTGCGGGGCGGCGGTTCCCCGCCGTTCGGTGGCGGCGGTCCCGGTCAGCGCCCGCCGACGGTTCCGCCCGCACCGCCGGGTTTTGGCAGCGGGGGGCGCGGTCCGGGCGGCTCGTTCAACGGCCCGACGCCGCCCACGACAGCGGGCGCGCCGGCGTCGGGTCTGCCGGACCTCGACGAGACGCGCGGTCGGCGGCCCCGACCAACAACGGGCTCTTCGGGCACAATCCGGGCGAATCTGTGCCCGGCGAGCGATGAAGGCTGTTACGGCGGCGGGAGCAGCGACCCGCCGGGAAACGATCCAGACTTCTCGACCGAGCGTTTGAGGCCGCTGAACGAAACCGGCGACGAGGGCGTGAATCCGGGTTCGCGCAACTTTAACTGGAGTCTGCCGCTCGTCTCTCTGCCGGGGCGCGCGGGGCTGGACCTGAATCTTGCGCTCTACTACAACTCGCTCGTGTGGACCCGGCAGGGCATGTCGATCCAGTACAACGCCGACATGGGCTTTCCCGCACCGGGGTTCCGGCTGGGCTTCCCCACGCTGCACCGACAGTTCGTCAATCAGTTGACGGGCGCGACCTCTTTCCTGCTCGTGACCCCCGCGGGCGGGCGCGTGGAGTTGAAGCGCGTCGGCACGTCGAACGTCTATGAGGCCGCCGACGGTTCGTACACACAACTGACCGACAACGGCCCGGCGTCGGGGGCGGTCGTGAAGTTGACGGATG
The DNA here is from genome assembly GCA_050748185.1 of Pyrinomonadaceae bacterium. Lineage (GTDB taxonomy): Bacteria > Acidobacteriota > Blastocatellia > Pyrinomonadales > Pyrinomonadaceae > JACCRA01. The sequence goes on along the minus strand of JBOGOY010000722.1, from coordinate 2,282 downwards.
GGACGCAACTGACGTTCGGGCCACTCAACGAAAGCCAATTGCGCTGCACTCAGATCAAAGATCGCAACGGCAACTATCTCAGCATCGCCTACCACACGAGCGGCCTGCTGAACGGTTCAATCAACACGGTGACGGACACGCTCGGGCGCATCGTCACGTTCAACTATTACGCCGATGGCAACCTCGAAAAGATTACGCAGTTGTGGGGCGGCGGGGTGACTTACAACTGGGCGCGTTTCGAGTATGGCTCTCCATACGTGCAGACGAACTTTCGCGATGCGTCGGGCACGCCGCTAACGGTCTATGGGCCGAACGGCTCAAACGTCACGGTGCTGACGCGGGTGCGGTTGGCGGACGACTCTTCTTATTACTTCGACTACACGATCTGGGGGCAGGTCTATCAGATCAGGCGGCACGCGCCGGACGGCCACCTGCTCGCTAAAACCTTCTATAACCTGTCGGGCGAGATCACGACGCCGCAGACGGACTGCCCGCGCTTCACATACCGCGCCGACATGGCCGAGAACTGGATCGGCGGCGCGTGGGCGTACACCGCCTACAGCGTGACGGAGAACGCCGCGTGGACGATGCCGACCGACGGCAGCCAGCACACGGGGACACTGACGCAAGTGACCGCGCCGGACGGGACGGTGTTCCGACAATACGCGAAGGCGACGGGCTGGCAGAACGGCCTGCCGATGCTGTCGGAGACGTGGGTTGGTCCCCTCGACAACTCCGCCAACCGGAAGAAGTGGACAGCGACCGTCTGGACGCAGGACGACACGAATCTGAGCTACCCGCTCAACCCGCGGCCGACGGAACTCACGGTTGGCGACGCCGAAGGCAACCGGCGACGGACGACTATCGAGTACAGCGGCTACAGCCTGCCGCAGAACGTAAGGGAGTACGGCGGGACGAACGGGGACCAACTGCTGCGGCGCACTGAGTCGCACTACCGTTGGGACGATGCCTATCTCAGCCGCCGCATCATCGGACTGCCCAATGTCCGGCTCGTTTACGAAGGCAGTGGCCCGCTTGTCTCGAAAGTTGAGTACCATTACGACTGGAGGGACGGGTACATGCAGGCGCAGGCCCCGTCGGTGGGGCACGACGGCGCAGGTTACGGCTCTACTCTCGACTACGGGCGCGGCTTCGTCGTGGGAGTCCGCCGCTACAACGTGAATGCGCCGGACGACCCGAATCAGGCCGTGTGGGCTCAGTTCAATGGCTACGACCTCGCCGGCTCGACCGTGTGGACGGAGGACGCCTCCGGTCACCGGACCAACCTGTCTTACGCCGACTCATTCTCCGATGGCAATAACGGCCGGAACACGCGCGCCTATCCGACGATTGCGACGGACGCCGGCGGTTATTCATCCACCGTCCAATACAACTTCGACACAGGCGCGACGACGCGGACGCAAGACCCGAAGGGAGCGGCGCAGGTGTTAGCCTACGACTCAATCGGGCGGTTGGACCGCGTGACGAATCAGGTGAACGGCGCTTACCGGCGTTGGGTCTATTGGACCGACGGGTTGCAGACGCTCAGTTACGAGACGATTCAGGCGGGGGCCGGCGAGTTTTACGCCAACACGGTGACGGACGGGGCGGGGCGCGTGCGCGCGTCGGCCGCGGACCACCCGACGAGTTACGGCGGCTTCCGCGGGCAGAGTGTGACTTACGACCCGATGGGGCGGGTGACGGAGCGGACCAACCCGGCCGAGATGACTTCAAGCTGGACGCCGACCGGCGACGACACGGTCTGGGTGAAGACCCTGCAAGCCTACGACTGGCAGGGGCGGCCCACCCTGACGACCAACCCCGACAGCACGACGCGCGAACTCAGCTACACCGGCTGCGGCTGCGCGGGCGGCGAAGTGACCACCGCCCGCGACGAGCGCGGCCGGCGGCGCAGACTCTACAACGACAGTCTGGGGCGGCTCTGGAAGGTCGAGGAACTGGAATTCACGCAGGCGCTCTACGCGACGACGACCTACGCCTACAACGCGCGGGACCAACTGACGCAGAGCAGCCAGTCGGGGCAGACACGCACCTTCGAGTATGACGGGCACGGCCGCCTGTGGCGCAAGACGACGCCGGAGCAGGGGCCGACCACTTACCTGTACAACGCGGACGACACGGTGCAATCGGTGACAGACGCGCGCGGAGCGGCGGCCAGCTACAGCTACAACAGCCGGCACTTGCCGGCCAGTATCAACTACACCGTGCCGGGCGGCGTGGCGCAGACGCCCAACGTCACTTTCACTTACGACGAGGCGGGC
>JBOGOY010000721.1:0-3026 GCA_050748185.1 Pyrinomonadaceae bacterium | reverse complement strand
CTGCTTGTGGGGCGCAGGATGTTTACTCCAACTGACGCACGATTCGTGTCGGCAGGTATAGAGTTGAAGCTACGGGCGGGAGATTTAACCGCAAAGAACACGAAGGAGGACCGCGGAGGGGGGGCCGCCTCTTTGTGTTCTTTGCGGCTTGGCTTTGCGCCCTTTGCGGTTAAACTCTTCGGGAAAACCACTCATCGGAGGATGCGATACGAAATGAACGTCACCCACTTGGAATGCGCCGCGTGCGGTTTGCGCCACGAGGCACAACGCTTGCACAACCTGTGTACGCAGTGCGGCAAACCTCTGCTGGTTCGTTACGACCTGAAGAGTGCCGCGCGAACGTTGACCAAAGAAAGTCTGAAACAGAGGTCGGCTGATTTATGGCGCTACCGGGAAGTGTTACCTGTCCGCGAGGAAGAAAACGTCGTCACGCTCGGCGAAGGATGGACGCCGCTGTTGCGCGCCTCGCGTCTCGGCGCACGGTTAGGCATGAGCCAACTCTACATCAAAGACGAGTCGCAGAACCCGACGCAGAGCTTCAAGGCGCGCGGCATGGCGGCAGCGATCTCGATGGCGTTGGAACTCGGCGCGCGGAAACTGGCGGTGCCCTCGGCGGGTAACGCGGCGGGCGCGCTCGCCGCCTACGCGGCGCGGGCCGGCATGGAGGCGCATATCTTCATGCCCCGCGACACCCCGCGCGCCAACGTCGTCGAGTGCGAGCAAACGGGCGCGCACGTCACGCTGCTCGACGGATTGATTACAGACTGTGGGGCGGAGGTCGCCCGCCGCAAAGAGGCCGAAGGCTGGTTCGACGTTTCGACTTTGAAAGAGCCGTACCGGGTCGAGGGTAAGAAGACTCTCGGGTATGAAGTGGCCGAACAACTCGGCTGGCAACTGCCCGACGTGATCATCTACCCGACCGGCGGCGGCACGGGACTGATCGGGATGTGGAAGGCGTTTGAAGAGATGGAACAGATGGGTTGGATCGACTCGAAACGTCCGCGGATGGTGACGGTGCAGGCCACAGGCTGCGCTCCCATCGTCCGCGCCCTTGAGGAAGGGAAGCGCCACGCCGACGAATTCCCGGACGCCCACACGATCGCCTCTGGCCTGCGCGTGCCGAAAGCCATCGGCGACTTCCTGATCCTCGACGCGATCCGCGCATCCGGTGGCACGGCCGTCGCCGTCACTGACGAGGAGTTGCTCGAAGCGGTCAAAGAGATCGGCGCGGACGAAGGACTCTTTTGCGCCCCCGAAGGCGCGGCCTGCCTGCCCGCGCTCAAGAATCTGCTCGCTGCGGGCAAGGTCAAACTAGACGAGCGCGTCGTGCTTTTCAACACCGGCGCGGGCGTCAAATATCTGGAGAGTTTCCCATGAGAAAGCTGTTCGACATCCTCGTGCTCGTCGCGTTGCTCGGCGCAAGCGACGTGCTGGCGCAAAACGCGCCGACGGCTTCGGACATCAACGCCGCGCGCATCGCCGAGCAGGTCGCGCCGTCGGTCGTGCTCATCTTCACCGGCAAGGGCGGGAAGTTGGAGAGCGTCGGGACGGGCATCATCGTGCGCGCCGACGGCATCGTGCTCGTGCCCTATCATCTCGTGAAGAGCGCGCCCGAGGTGCAGGTGCGTCTGAAGAATGGCGAGATTTATGATCGCGTCGAGTTGATCGCTTACGACGAGCGGCGCAACGTGGCGGCCCTGCGGCTGCCGGCCGTCAACCTGCCGGTGTTGTCGCGCAGCTACTCGCCGGAATCGAAAGTGGGCGACGCCGTGTACGTCGTCTCGCATGAGCCGGGCTTCGCGTGGTCGGCCTCGCAGGGCGTGTTGAGCGGCGTGCGCCTCGCGGACGACGTGCCGGGCGCGGGCGGCGGCTATCAGATTTATCAACACACCGCGACAGTCGCGAACGGCGGCGGCGTCCTCGTGGACTCGCAAGGCTATGCGCTCGGGCTCATCACCGGCACGCCCGCTGTGGGCGGGTTCGCTGTGCCTTTGGGCAGCGTCCTCGGGCTGGCTAATGGGACCAATCGCACGGCGCTCGGCGCGGGCACTGAGTTGAAGCCGGCGGAGCCGGTGCGCCTGCCTGCCGCCAACGCGGTTCTGCGGACGGACCCGAACGAATTACTACGCACTGCCAAAATCCTCCGCATCTCCTCCGGCACGCAGTTTTTCGAGTCGGTCCAACTACAGAACGAGCTGCGTAAGAAACCGGAGTTTGCGGCGTGGCAGTTGACGATTATAGACGGGTGGCAAGGGCGCGACGCGGCCGATGTCGAGATCGAAGTTGACCGCCCGCTGTTTACTTACACGTTCACCTACAGCATCACGGATCGGCGCACGAGCGTTGTGCTCATGACGGGCAAAGTGACGGCGTGGGACGGCAACGCCGCCGCGCCGAAGCTGGCGAAGCGCATCATCGAAGACATCAAAAAAGTGCGCCAGCCCGCGCCGCCTCAGCCGAAAAGGGATGCGAAGGCGGCTTCGGCTAAGAACTGAATTTGAGTTTTGACAATCGGGAGTTGAGAGATGAAGCGTCACCTGCACCGAGTCTTATTCTGGATTCACGTACACGTCCTCGCCCTGCTGGTCGTGCTGGCGATTTATGGCATCGCGCGCGGCCAGTCGCCGGCTCCGGCGAAGTCTCCAGCGCCGGAGTCGGCAGCGGCTACAACCGCCGACAGCGCGCGGTTTGACGAGTTGCGCCGCGCCGGCGTGCTGGCGCTCTACAACCTCGATTACGAGGGCGCGCAGAAACATTTCGCGGAGATCGCGCGCCTCTACCCCAGCCACCCGGCGGGGCCGCAACTGCTCGCGACGCGCCTGTGGTTGAAGACTTTGAACGAGTCGCGCCGTTTGCAGTCCGGGCTCTACAACACCGAGTCTTTCTACAAAGAGTCGGAGGAGAAGACCGATCCGAAAGTGGTCGCGCAGTTTCGCGACCTGACGCGGCAGGCCAAGCTGTTGGCCGAGGCGCGTCTCAAGAAGAATCCGAAGGACGCCGAAGCGCTCTACTATCTCGGCTCGGTA
>JBOGOY010000720.1:0-3028 GCA_050748185.1 Pyrinomonadaceae bacterium | reverse complement strand
GGGAGACTCTGTTCATTCAACAGGGTTAGATGCTCTTCCATTCCCCACTTAGCTTGATACAAACAGTCTTCTATCGAATGCCCGGCACCTGTGAACCCTTCAAGGTCGGGTGAGTAGAAGCCGAAGAAAGTAGGGTCCGCGGTGGCTTCAATAACGAGCGAGTATTTTAGATCGATCATTGATGTTACGCAGTGCGATCCTTCGAGGATAGCGACCACGAGTCCGCGCGAGCGGACGGCCAGATTAAAGCCCCGGACGAGAGCGAGAGCGGAGTCCGGGGGATGATGGGGAAATATCCCGAGCCCGTGAAACGGGCGGCAGAGGTTCGAGTCTGTGAACGTCTGCCGCCTGCTCATGCAGGCTCTGGCGGCGGTGGGGCGCTCGATTCCCCGCGTTCCGCTGCGTTTCACACGGGGCTCTATGCTGTCGTCCGCTGTCGCGGACTCGCCTTATCGCCATCATCAACCTGCTACGGCGTAACATCAGTCAATCATTATTTCCATCAATACCCGGCCGGCGCGCCTTCGTTGCGCGAGTCGCTGGCGCCGAGGCGGACGCCGGTCTTCTCTTCGATCATGATGCCGTGGGCGTCGCCCATGTAGCGCGGCTTGTCCACCAGTTTGTGCCCGCGCCCGGTGAGCGCACGCAAGGTGTCGGCCGACAGGCCGTAAGGCTCATAGACGATCTGATCCGGCAACCACTGATGATGAATGCGCGGCGCGTCAATCGCCTGCTGAATGTTCATGTCGTGATCCACGACGTTCGAGATCACTTGCAAGACCGTGTTGATGATCGTCGGGCCGCCGGGCGATCCGACCGCGAACCAGAGCGTCCCGTCCTTGCGGAGCACGAAGGTCGGCGTCATCGCCGACAGCGGGCGCTTCTTCGCGGCGACGGCGTTGCGCTCGCCCTGAATCAATCCGTAAACGTTCGGCGTACCGGGCTTCGCGGCAAAGTCATCCATCTCGTTGTTCAACAGCACGCCCGTCCCGGCCGCGACCACGCCCGAGCCGTAGCCGCCGTTCAGCGTGTAAGTGTTCGAGACGACGTTGCCCGCCGCGTCAACCACCGTGAAGTGGGTCGTCTCTTCCGACTCGGCCCCGGCCGGTCGGCCGTGACGAATCGCCTCGCTCGTCGAGGCGCGCTCCCTGTTAATCGTCTTGCGGCGTTCGACCGCGTAAGACTTATCGAGCAGGCCGGCCACCGGCACGTCCGCAAAATCCGTGTCGCCCATAAACTCGGCTCGATCCGCGAAGGCGCGGCGCATCGCCTCGGTCATCAGGTGATACTTCTCCGCGGAAGACCAACCCGACGCGCGCAGGTCGTAGCCTTCGAGGATATTCAGCATCTGAATCAACACCGCCCCGCCCGAAGACGGCGGCGGCATCGAGATAACCTCATAGCCCCTGTAAGTCGTCCGCAAAGGCTGGCGCTCTTTGGCGACGTAGCCCTTCATATCCGCGAGCGTGATCAGGCCATTGTGCCGCTTCATGTCGGCCGCGATCAGACGCGCCGTCCGTCCCTCGTAAAACTCGCGCGGCCCCGAACGTTGCAGGCGCGTGAAGGTCGCGGCCAGTTCGGGCTGACGCAAGACCTCGCCTTCGCGGTAGAAGCGGCCGCCGTCGAGGAAGATTCGTTTCGTGTCGGGGTAAAGTTTCAGTAGGTCGTCGTTGCCACGCAGCGAGCGGGCGAGGCCGTAGCTAAGCGGAAAGCCGCTCGCCGCGAGCCTGCGCGCCGGCTCGACGAGTTGCGCCCATGTCAGGCGGCCCGAGCCGTATTTCTTCAGCGCGAGTTCCATCCCTGCGACGGTGCCGGGCACGCCTGACGCGCGGTAGCCGACGGTCGAAGAGCCTTCGCCCTTGAGCAGATTCCCCTGCGCGTCGAGATAGACGTTGCGGTGCGCGGCGAGCGGGGCCATCTCGCGATAGTCGATCGCGGTTGAGCGCCCGTCCTTGAAGCGGATCATCATGAAGCCGCCGCCGCCGAGGTTGCCCGCCGCCGGGTACGTCACCGCCAGCGCGAACGCGACGGCGATGCTTGCATCCACCGCGTTGCCGCCGCGTTTCAACACGTCAACGCCGACTTCGGATGCGATCTTGCTCGTCGACGCCACCATGCCGTGCGGCGCGCGGACGGGCTGACGCGATGCGGCCGCGACGGCGCTGATAAGACCAGTGCTGCCACCCGACGGCGCGAGCGGCGCAACCAAGAGAAGCGAGCAGGTGAGCAGAAAAGCCGTGGAGCGTTTCAACGCCATGAGCGAAATGGCCCTTTCACTGAGTTGGCCCTTGCGGGAGAGATGCGCGGAAAGAATTTCGACCTAAAGCTTATTTCAGGCGTAGCTCCATGTAAAGCGCGCCCTCGATGGGGTTGGGGCGGTAGGGCTCGATCTCTCGAAAGTCGAGCGTGCGATAGAGCGCAACGGCCGCGGGCATCGTCGCCGGGATCGTGTCGAGCCGCATTCGCTCGTAGCCCATTTGTCGCGCATGTTGGATGACTTGCTCGGCGAAGAGCCGGCCCAAACTCTGACCGCGAAATTCCGGCCTGACGTACAGACGTTTCATCTCGCAAATGCCAGCGCCGAGTTTATGTAAGGCGACGCAACCGCCGACACGGCCGTCATCTGCTTCGGCCAGCAGCAGGCAACCTTCGGGCGACGCATAGTCGCCGGGCAGCTCGCGCAACTCGCGCTCGAAGTCCTGAAAGCAGAGGCTGAAACCGAGCGACGCGGCGTACTCGCGAAACAACTCTCGCGCCGCCTCGATTCTTTCAGAAGTGTCGGCTTGGACGAAGCGCATGGCCTCTCCCATCTTCCTGTTTATCTTTGCACTGTTGACTTGGAAGCTGTTAGCAAAGCTTTCTAAGGACAAGGGCGTTGAATTAAAGAAGTTGATCGAAGGCTCGATCCTGTAGCATCGGCAAATGCTGAAATTTCCTGATGCCAACGGATTTTGTGGTCAAGCTCTGACGCCTCCCATCGAAGAGGCAATCAGGAAATTGTGTAACCAGTTACCATGATACTGAAAGC
>JBOGOY010000719.1:0-3031 GCA_050748185.1 Pyrinomonadaceae bacterium | reverse complement strand
GGGCGACCGCGGTCGCCGCCGTGTGGTTGATGGCGACGGCCAACGAGAGCCCGAGGCCGGGCGCGGGACGGTAGGCGACGAGCCAGCGGTCGCCCTCTGGCGGCGCATTGAAAAAGCGTTCACCCGCAGCGCCGGCCGCCATCTCGTGCGCCACCGCGCCGAAGTGGGGCATCGACGCCCCGGCCGATTGGTACAGCAAAGCCTCGTTCGTGTGGTAGACGATCCGGCCCGACTGGTCCAGCGCCACGGCGAGGCGCGTCGGCCGACTCTCTTCTGTTTCCTCTCCGCCGGACAGCACGCCGGTTTGGGCGGGGACAGCAAAGGCGGTCACATCTTTTCCCACCTGCCTGAACAGCGGGCCGAGTTTCACCTCGGCGACAACCGCGCCGGCCGGCGCCGACAATCCGCCTCCGCCATCGCCAGAGAAGACAGGCACAGTGTAGGTCACACCCACGCCGTAAGAAGATTCGTCGGAGATGAGGGTGCGTAAAGGCTGCGACTCCGACAGTCCCCACACGCGCCCGTCGGCGCGCACCTGACCGGGCAGGAAGTTGCCGGTCTGGAAGCGCGGCGGCTGACTGGTCCCCGGTGCGGGCGGCTCGGCCCGCAGCAGCGTGCGTGAGGGCGCGTCGGCGGCGATGATGCTGATGGACGCATAGGCGTCGCGCTCGCTCGCCAGCAGCAGGCCGACGGCGTCGGCGACGCCGTCGGGCGCGGCGGCCGTCGCGACGCCGCTCGCTGCCCCCCCCGTGGCGGAGCCTGACGCGGCGGCCTTGCGGACGAGGTCGCCGACGGCGCGCGAGCGGGCCAGCGCCTGTAGCTCCGTCTCATGGCCGGCGAGGGCGGCTTCAACCTCGCTCTCGAAATGGCGCGCACCCTGCTCCGCGTTGGCGCGCACAGCATCTTCCGCCGCGCGCGCGCCGCCCCACTGCCAGAGCCAGAGGCAGACGAGCAGCACCGGCGCGACGCCGAAGCAGATGAAGACGAGTAGTAATTTTCCGCGCAAGCTCATGTGAGGGAGCGGCGCGGCGCGCCGCCAGCGGGAATCAGAAAGTCAGCCGCATGCTAATGCCGGGGCACGCGCGCTGTCAAAAACTTTCCGCGGACGCCCTTCAAGGCTGCTCCGCAGACGCGGCCCACGCGGCGGCCGGCCCGACCCACTCCTTGAGTGGCCGGTAGATGAAGCCGTGGCCGAGGCCGGTGTTGAGTTTGATCTCACGGCTCCGGTTCAAGCCCCCGGACTGCTCGAAGAATTTCCGGCACGTGCCGAGGCCTTCGTCGCTCGCCTCGTGGATCGACAGCACGTTGCCGTAGAGCTTAACGTCGTGCCGCCGGAGCGTGGCGTCGTTGCAACCTGCCATCAAGACGAAGTTGATGTCGCGGTACCGCAGCAGCGTCGAGACCCACATCGCGATGATCGCGCCCTTCGACGCGCCGACGACCGTCACGCGCCCCGGCGCAACGCCCGCCCGCAACAGACTCTCGATCTGCCTGACGACCTTCGCGGCATACTCCCGCTCGACCGTCTCCGGCGGCCGCGCTTCGCTCAGGACGTTGAAGCCCGCCCGCCGAAACGTCTCCAGAATCTGCTCGTACTCATAGACGCCGTATCGCTCGTGCGTCGGCCGCGTCCCCCGCACCTCGATGATGCGGCCGTGGAGATAGAAGAGGTAAGGCTCTCGGCCGTCGTCGCGCGACTGTGCCGGCAAAGTATTGGTCCCCTGTTGCGGGCCGGCGGCAGAAGGGCCGGGCGACCGCTCACGGCTCTCGACCTTCGTCTGTAGCCCGCACGCCGTCGTGGCTAATGCCATCAACAGCAACCCGCGACACAGACGCGCGACTTTCCACTGGACATGAATTGTGGCTGTCGATGACATCATTCTGGCCTCGCAATTTGCAGGCGAATTTCGGACAAGCGCAAGCCATTCTCGCGCAAGATTTCGGCGGTCAGCGAATCCTCCTGCCGCAGCAAACCGAGCAGCAGATGCTCCGGGCCGATGTGATGATGCGAGAGGTGCTTAGCCTCTTCGGCGGCATACATTAAGACTTGTTTGGCCCCGTCGCTGAGAGGGACTTCGGAGGAGGTCGGAAGCTTCTCGCCGACGGTGACGCGCGCTTCAATCTGTTCACGCAGCGTGTCGGGCGAGACGCTTTCGGGCAGGAAGCGTGAGATCAGCGCCTTGTTCTCGCGCAGCAGGCCGAGCAACAAGTGCTCTGTATCGATGAACGTCGCGCCGAGTTGAGTGACTTCGTAGCGCGCAAAGAAGATCACTCTTCGAGCTTTTTCCGTGTACTTCTCGAACATCGTCTTGACTCATCAACTGCCTGACACGTTCCTGACGACCTTCAGCCGTTGCCGGTCGTGAGCTGGCGCAAGCGCGCGGGACACTATCACGCCGTCACGGAGACGCGCTTGCGTCCAAACTCTTTGAGGAGCGGCGTGAGGCGCTGGACCACGGCCGGGTGTAACACTTGGTTTGAGGCGACGACGCCGTTGCGATTCCGCACATCCGTCGTGTTATAGGCGTAAGGCTGGCCCCAGAGGTCAGTCAGCAGGCCGCCGGCTTCGCGCAGAATCGCTTCGGGCGCGCAGGTGTCCCACTGCTGCGTGCGCGACGAAAGGGTGATGTAAAGGTCGCACTGCCGCTCGACGATGAGGCCGATCTTGATGCCCACCGAGCCGCGCCGCACCTCCTCGCGGAAGCCGCAGGCGCGCACCACCGCGTCCATACGTTGGCTGCGGTGCGAGCGGCTGGCGGCGAAGCGCACGTCAGTTAAACTCTCCTGCGCGGAGACGAGCATCCGCTCCGGTTCCGCTTCGGGCCGCGCGACCCACGAGCCGTGGCCCTCGGCGGCGTAATAGAGCACGTCCGTCACCGGCAGGTAGACCACGCCGAGCGCCGCCGCCCCATCAACCGCCAACCCGATCTGCACGGCGAAGTCGCCGTCGCCCGCGATGAAGCCTTTGGTTCCGTCAATCGGATCGATCGTCCACACGCGCCGCTTGTCGAGGCGACGCACCGTGTCGGTC
>JBOGOY010000718.1:0-3032 GCA_050748185.1 Pyrinomonadaceae bacterium | reverse complement strand
GTATTCGGCCGCCGCGTCGTCGAGGAAGAGGCCGGCGATTGAAGTCGAACCGGCCCGCGCCGACGCCGCGCGCAGATCGCCGAGAAAGCGAAAGTCCGTGCCCGTGCCCATCAGTCCGCCCTGCACCTGCAACAGGTTCAGACGGAAATCGCCCGCCGTCAGCATCTCCGCGACGGCGCGGCCCTGCGCTTCGTAGTTACTGGTCCCCTGCCCTTTGGCGGTTGCTGTCAGGCTCAGACCCTTCAGACGGATGTTGTCGGCCGCCAGCGCGTCGGAAGTGACTTCGCCTTCAACCTGAAAGCGTTCACCCTCGCCCGTCACTTTTCCCTTGAAGCGGCCCGCGCCGCGCAGCGTAGCCCCCGGCTGGAACGTGTCGGAGATTTGCGTCAGATCGACATCGGAAGTGACTTCGAACTGATAGCGCAGAGCGCGCCAGTCGTCCAAAGTCCCCGCGAGTTGCGTCTCCGCGACGGGCGAGCGCAAGGTGAGCGACTGAATCTCGGCCCGCGTCTGGTTGACGCGCGCGCGCGCCTCGACCGAGATGTTATTGACGGGCCGGCCGTCGTACACAAACGTCGAATCCGAAAGCGACACTTCGACACGGTTCATGCGACTTTCGGCGGGAGCGTTCAAGTCGTCCGGCTCGACCAATGCCGTCAGGTTCTTCGCCTCGCCGGAGATTTCGTGGCGCGCGTCGCCGTAGTGGACGACGCCGTTCTTCAGTTGCACGCGGGCGGTCGAGTAAGAGAAGAGGATGCGGCTGTTGGGATCGGGCGGCGGAAGCCGGAGGTTGCGAAAGTTCGAGCGGCCCTGCTCGTCAAACGCGACCCACATTTCGAGGCCGTCGATTTCGAGCGCTTCGAGGTTGACGTTACGGCGCAGAGAGATGGCGTAGAGGTCTTCGATGCGGACGGTGGCGAGCAGTCGATCGATGTGCCCGAGTTTCTCGCCCGTCGCGGCGTCGTAGAGTTCGACGCCGAGCATCTCGACCGTGCGCGGCGAAAACTTGGTATGAAACTCTCGAATCTCCGCGCGGATGCCGTACTGCGCGAGTGTCCCCACGATCTGCCGCGCGATCAGGTTGTCCACTTGCCCCGTGCGGTAGAGAAAGAAGAGGACGAGCGCGAGCAAAACGACGCCGGCCACGAGCGCCACGCCCGCGATGGCCGCGTTGCGCCGGTTGACCACCCGCCGCCAACTCGACCGCGCCGCGGCGGGCGTCGCGGGCGGCGTCGCTTCGCCGTCCTCACCTTCCGCGGCGGCGGGCGTCGCTTCGTCGTTGGCCCCTTCAGGCGTTGTCCGGCGGGAACCTTCGTCCCTGCTGTCGCGTTCGTCAACCGGCATACAGTTTCGTCAACCCAGAGCGCGAACCATTAAGTGTTCAAGACATCGACAGGGGAAAGAGTATGAAAGCGATGAATGATGAATGCGGAATGATGAATAGAAACAACCTCTGTCTTCAATTCATCATTTATCATTTCGCATTCATCATTTCCTTCGCCGGCGTGCCGAGCGGCACGTTGCCGACGACTTCAAGCTCGAAGCCTTCGAGCGCGGCGACCTTCGGGGGGTGGTTGGTCAAAAGCAGGATGCGCCGCAGGCCGAGTTGGTAAAGAATCTGTGCGCCGACGCCGTAGTCGCGGTTCTGACCGTAGCCGGTCTCGGCGCTCGCCTCCTCGAACGTCAAGGGGCGCTCGCGCATCACGGCGTAGGTGCGTAACTGGTGGAGGAGATCGAGCCCGTGCTCGCGCTGCTTGAGGTAGAGCACGACGCCGCGACCCGCGGCCGCGATCTTTTCCAGCGCCGTGTGCAGTTGAAAGTTGGTGTCGTCCAGAGTCGAGCCGAACACGTCGCCGGTCACGTTCTCGGTGTGGACGCGCACCAGCACGGCATCGTCGTTCGCGGCGGCGGCTTCGACCTCGCCCATCACCATCGCGAGATGAATCTCCTCGTTAATCACATTCTCGAAGGCGACGGCGCGGAACGTGCCGTAGATAGTCGGGATGTCTGTTTCGGCCGCGCGGCGCACGAGCGTCTCTTTCTGGATGCGGTAGTGGACCAGTTCGGCCACCGAGACGATCTTCAAATCGTGCGCGCGCGCGAACTCTTTCAACTCGGGCAAGCGGGCCATCGTCCCGTCGGCGTTCATGATCTCGCAGATGACGCCCGCCGGTTGGAGGCCCGCGATGCGCGCGAGATCGACAATGGCTTCGGTCTGGCCGGGCCGCACCAGCACGCCGCCCTTTCGCGCCCGCAAAGGGAAGACGTGGCCGGGACGCGCAAGGTCGGATGATTTAGTTTTGGGATCGACGGCGGTCAGGATGGTCGTCGCGCGGTCAGATGCAGAGATGCCGGTCGTCACGCCTTTGCGCGCCTCGACCGAGACGGTAAACGCGGTGCCGAAGTAAGACGTGTTATCGGCGACCTGCATCGTCAGGTGCAACTCGTCGCAGCGCTCTTCCGTGAGCGGCATACAGATCAAGCCGCGCGCGTGGGTCGCCATGAAGTTGATGATTTCGGGCGTCACCAGTTCGGCGGCGCAGGCCAGATCGCCCTCATTCTCGCGGTCCTCGTCGTCCACGATAATGACCATCCGGCCATCGCGAATGTCGGCGGCGGCTTCTTCGATGGAAGCTAACGACATGGTCGAGTTTGTCCTCGATTTTTCGGATTGTGCAGGGAGATGCGATACCGGCGGCTATGTTACCCGAAACTCCCATTTTTGGCGACAGGCAAGCCCTATCGAAACACCACCGTGCTCAACCTTCAAGCCGTTATTATCCGGCACTCGCCGCAACCACCGCCCTCGGCGGCAAAACAACCCCGATTCAGGGTATGATGCCGCTCACGTCGGCATTAAGCGCCGCTACGGGGGTTAAGCCGAAGGATTCCGCTTAAACAGTAGCTAGCTGGCTTCTTCTATCTGAGGAATAATGTTCGTGGCTGATTTCATAAAAGGTTTAGAACTGAACGAACTTTTCTATAATGAAGTAGTGGCTTCGATACTGAAGTCGTATTTTCCAGACCTTAGA
>JBOGOY010000717.1:0-3034 GCA_050748185.1 Pyrinomonadaceae bacterium | reverse complement strand
AGGCGGCCGTGCTGAAGACGCTCGGCGCGCGGCGCAAAATCATCCTCGGCATTCTGCTCGCGGAGTACGGCCTGCTCGGCCTCGTCGCCGGCCTCATCGGCGCGGGCGCGTCCGTCGGGCTCTCCTACTCCGTCGCGCGCTGGGTACTGGAAATCGACTGGAGTTTCGCGCCGCTGTTGAGTCTGGCGGGCGTCGCGCTGACTGTCGCGTTCGTGATGCTCGTCGGCGCGCTGTCGAGCGTCGAAGTGCTGACCAGAAAGCCGCTCGGCGTGTTGCGCGCGCCGTGAAAATGCAGGCAAAGAATCTAAATCGAAACCTACGACATTGGGACAAAGGAAAACATGCTCCACGAAACGGCACGAAACGGCACGAACCAAAGCCCGCTAACAGTTTGCGCTGTTTCGTGTTGCTTCGTGTGATTTCGTGGATTGGCTTTTGGGTTTTGCATCCCAATCTTGTTGGGACTGATTTAGTGCTCCCGGCGGCGGGTTGAAAGTTACTATTCCATGAAAGTCGGCGAACACGTTTGCGGCATCCGACTGTCAGTCTGGCACATCTAAAGAACGCTGCTTAACATCCTCGACGGTGAGAGGGGCAGCACTAAAACGACTATGTACAACACACTGAAAACGACGATTTTACTGGGCGCGTTGACGGGCTTGCTGGTGGTCATCGGCGGGGTGCTCGGCGGCAGCTACGGGATGGTGCTTGGGTTTGGGCTGGCCCTCGTGATGAACTTCGGCAGCTACTGGTTCTCCGACAAGATCGCGCTGAAGATGGCCGGGGCGCGTGAGGTTTCCGAGCGGGAAGCGCCGGAGTTGCACGAGTTAGTGGCGCGCCTGTCGCGGGCCGCCGGGTTGCCTAAACCGCGTGTGGCGATGGTCGAGTCCGACGCGCCGAACGCTTTCGCGACGGGCCGCAACGCCGCGCACGGCGTCGTCGCCGTGACGACCGGCATCCTGCGTATTCTGGATCAGCGCGAATTGGCGGCGGTGCTCTCACACGAGCTGGGTCACATACGCAACCGCGACATCCTCGTCAGCGCAGTCGCGGCGACGCTGGCCGGCGCGATCACGATGCTCGCGCACATGGCTCAGTGGACGTTGATGTTCGGCGGCTTAGGGAGCGATGACGAAGAGGAAGGCGGCGGCGGTGTGGCCGGTCTGCTCGGCGGCCTGCTGATGATCATCCTCGCACCCATCGGCGCGACGATCATCCAACTCGCCATCTCGCGCTCGCGCGAGTTCGGCGCGGACCGCACGGGCGCCGAAGTGGGCAACGATCCGGAGGCGTTGGCTTCGGCTCTTGAGAAACTCGAAGCCTACTCGAAGCAGCTTCCGCTGCCGGTCAACCCGGCCGTCTCGCACCTGTTCATCGTCAAGCCCTCGACTGGTTTCTCTTTGCAGTCGCTCTTCAGCAGCCACCCGCCGACGCACGAGCGCGTCGCGCGCCTGCGCCAGATCGCGCGCGAACAGCAGGTCGGCGGCGTCGGCTCGTTCGGCAAGTTGGGCGCATAAGCCTTTTTGCCGAAAATGAGATTAACCACAGAGGCCGCGGAGGACACAGAGGAAAGCTATAAAGCATTTCTCTCCTGTGTCCTCCGCGGCCTCTGTGGTTAAATTTTTGTCTTTCACCTAACCAAATGAAACTCCGTCTGCCGCCTCAGCACCCAACTGATCCGTCCCTGCTCGTCAATCGCCGCGTCTTCCTCTAAGCCGACCCACAACTGCTGACCGCCCCACTCGGGGACGGGCGTGGTGGCCGCTAGTTCGATCGAGAACCAAGTGCCCGGCTTGAACATCACGTCGCCCCGACCGGGGACGCCCTGCTGCCGGTCCCATAAACCGATCAGCGGCCCCGCGCCGTGGCCGTGATCGCCGACCGGGTGCGTGTAAATCGAGCCGTTAATGCCCGCGGCCTTCATCGCGGCGAGCGCGTCGGCCAGAGCTTCGTTGCCCGTGCGGCCCGGCTTCATACGCTGCATGAGAATGTCTTGTAAGCGGTTGGCGTTGGCGAGCGCCTGCCTGATGCCGTTGGGGACTTCCCTTTCCCCTTCGCGCAGGACGTAGCCCATGTGCTGCGTGTCGGTGTTGAGCCGCATCGCGGTGATGCCGAAGTCCAAGTGCAGCACGTCACCCCGCTCGATCGTGACCGGCGCTTCTTCCGCGAGCATTTGGACGCCCGTCTTCGCCTGCCGCTGCACGCGCACAGAAGGCTGGAACCAAGTGCCGAGCCCCGCGTGATTGACCTCTTGCCGCAGCCACCACACGACGTCCCGGTCGGTCGTCCGGCCCGGCTTGACGACTTCGTTCGAAAAGGCGCGCGCGATTAGCCGGTGGACGATCTCCTGCATCCGCCGATAGGTCGGCAGCATCTCCGGCAGGCGCAGTTCGACGTATTCGAGCGCGAGGTTTTCGGCGCGCACCATGCGGCGCGAGAGGTCGGGGCCGAGGGCGGCTTCGAGTTTTTCGCGCTCTCCGGCGGAGAGTCCATCGGCGAAGGCGTGCGTGTGCGAGATGTTGACGGCGATGGTTTCAGGGTTGCGCTCGGCGACGAGTTTGCGGAGCAGCGCCCACTGGCCCTCACCGTAAATCTCTCGGTTCTCCACCTCCGGATCGCGGTAGACGGTGTAGAGCCCGCCGTTTGAGCCGCCGCCGAGGGCGAGCCGCTCGACCCCTTTTTCCTCGCCTTGATCGTGAAAGACGTAGATCGTGCGCCGTCGCGCCGCGAACGTGGTCGGCGAGACGAGCGAGAAAAAGACCGGGTCTTCGTTGTACTCGCGGCAGACGACGAGCCACATCCGGACGCCGTGCTTTCGCATCAGCGCGGGCAGCACGCGCTCCAGCCTGAGCTTCAGCCACTGCTGCTGCACGTCTGCCTGTTCGCGCAAAGGCGGCAGGCGCGGCATTGTCGCCTGCGGCAGAGCGGGGAAAGGTGATGCGAGCAACAGAAGTAGGGCACACGCCGCGGCGCGTGCGTTTGAGAAAGTAGATGGCAAGTTCGGCGACTCCTTCATGTCGGGGATACTTGAACG
>JBOGOY010000716.1:0-3036 GCA_050748185.1 Pyrinomonadaceae bacterium | reverse complement strand
CGGCGCGAAGCCTGCGTCCGAGTGGATGTGCGGCGTCGAGCTGGAATTGCTCGGCTACGACGTGCGGCGCGATTATGCGCGGCTTGATCCCGCACAAGTGCAGCGGGTCCTCGCGGGCTTTGCGCCCTCGTCGAACGATCTGGTTTACGAAGACCAGACGCTCGTCGAAGTCAACGCCGGGCAGATGAATCGCCTGACGGTCGAGCCGGGCGGGCAGATCGAGTTCTCCGGCTCCGCTCGCCGCGCGCTCACGGAGATCGCCGGCGAGATCGAAGCGAACCTCACGCGCCTGCGCAGCCTCGCGGCCGAGCGCGGCTACGTCTTCCTCGCCGCCGGCTTCGACCCCCTCTGCACACTCTCGGAGCAGCAGTGGTTCCCGAAGCGGCGCTACGGAGTGATGCGCCCCTACCTCGCCACGCGCGGCGCGCGCGCGTGGGACATGATGACGCGCACCTGCGCCGTGCAGGCCAACCTCGACTACGGCGACGAGGGCGATCTGGTTAAGAAATTTCTCGTCGGCAACCGCCTCGCGCCCGTCGTCACGGCGATGTTCGCCAACTCGCCCTTCGCCGACGGCCGGCCCACCGGCTTCAAATCGACGCGCGCCCACGCATGGCTCCACACCGACCCGGATCGCGCCGGCATCTCGCCGCCCGCGCTCTCGGACGACTTCGCGCCGGAGGACTACGTCGCCCACGCGCTCCGCGTGCCGATGCTCTTCGCGCAACGCGACGGTCATTATCTGGACGGGCCGACGGGGACCAGTTTCGCCGACTTTCTCGCGCACGGCGCACCCGGCATCAACCCCGTCTTCGGCGACTGGGCCGATCACCTAACGACCATCTTTACTGACGCGCGCCTCAAACAGCACCTCGAACTACGCAGCGCCGATTGCGGCCGTCTCGAGATGGCGCTCGCGTTTCAAGCCTTCTGGAAAGGATTGCTGTATGACTCGGCCGCGCTCGACGAAGCGCTCCGGCTGGCCCCGCGCCTTGATGCGGGGGCGGCGCGCAAACTGCGCGAGTCGGTCGCGCGCGATGCGCTCGCCGCGCGCGGCGCGGGCGTTAACGTCCTCTCATTGGCGAAAGAATTGGTCCAACTCTCCGCCGAAGGCCTGCGCCGTACCGCGCCGGATGAATTGCCTTATCTTGATGTGCTACGCGGGCAGGTCGGTGAAGACGGCATTAGCTCCGCCGACATCCTGCTGCGGAACTGGCACGGCGCGTGGCACGGCTCGATAGAGCGCACGTTCGAGTACCTGCGAATCGCCTGAGTTGTTCGCCCGCCGGTTGCGCTATAGTAAGCCTGTTTTTACTTGATCGCCGGAGGCGAAAGAAGAAGGGTTAAACAGCCCACACGGTTGACCGGCAACTCACCACGACAGAGTCAATCTTCGTGTCTAAATCGACCCGCAAATCATCGTTGCAGCAAGCGTCGGCGGCTGAACTTATGCCGGCCGCGCTTGTGATTGACTTGCCCTTACTCATCGAGCAGGCGCGGGCGCGTTTGGCGCAGACCGTCAACGCTGAACTAGCGCTGCTCTATTGGCGTATCGGGCGCAGGCTCAACGAAGAAGTGCTGTGTCATAAGCGCGCCGCTTACGGCGAAGAGATTTTGCCGACACTGTCGGCAAAATTAGTCCCTGAATTTGGCAAAGGCTTCAGCGCACGTAATCTGGCGCGCATGGTCCGCTTTGCCGAAACCTTCCCGGATGAAGCAGTGGTCATATCTTTGTCGGCTTGCTTAGGCTGGAGTCACTTCGTCGAAATTGTGCCGCTCAAGAAGCAACTCAAGCGCGACTTTTATCCTGAGATGTGCCGCGTCGAGCGTTGGAGCGTGCGGACGCTGCGCGAGAAGATCGGCGGGATGCTCTATGAACGCGCGGCCCTGTCGCGCAAACCGGAAAAGCTGATTGAGCAGGAGTTAAAAACTTTGCGCGAGGGCGGCCAGATGACGTCCGACCTCGTCTTTCGTGATCCGTACCTGCTCGACTTTCTCGGCCTCCGAGACACCTACAACGAGCGCGACCTCGAAGCCGCCATCCTGCGTGAGATCGAACGCTTCCTCGTCGAGCTCGGGACCGGCTTCTGTTTCGTCGCCCGTCAAAAGCGCATCACCGTTGGCGACACGGACTATTACCTCGACCTTTTGTTCTACCATCGCGGCCTGCAAAGACTGATCGCGCTTGAGTTGAAGCTGGAAAAATTCCAAGCCGCGCATAAAGGCCAGATGGAGCTTTACCTCCGCTGGCTCGATAAATACGAACGCCAGCCCCACGAAGCCGTGCCCCTCGGCCTCATCCTCTGCCAGACCGCCGATGCCGAACACATCGAACTACTGGAACTGGAACGAAGCGGCATCCGCGTCGCCGAGTATCTGACCGAGTTGCCCCCGATTGAGATGCTCCGCGCCAAGCTGCATACAGCCATCGAACGGGCTAAGCTGAAAAGCATGTGACTTAGTCGCGGAAAATAAATCAGAACAAACAAGTCAGTGGTCCCACAGCCAAGCGATCATGCAGTCGTCGAGTTTCGCCGTGTCACTTACGCGCCGCCGGGCGTGGCGTCACCGATCATCGACGGCCTCGGCGTGGAAGTTCGGCGCGGCGAGACGCTGGTGCTGCTCGGCGAGTCGGGCTGCGGGAAGACGACGGCGCTCAGACTGATCAACGGGCTGCTCACGCCGACCGCGGGCGAGGTGTTGATCGAGGGCCGGCCCACGACCCAATGGGACCAGATCACTTTGCGGCGGCGCACCGGTTACGTGATTCAAGAGGCGGGACTGTTCCCGCACTACACGGCCGCGGAGAACGTCGGACTGGTCCCCACGCTCGAAGGATGGGCCGCGGAGCGCGTGCGGGCGCGTGCTGAGGAGATGTTGCGACTGGTCCGGCTCGACCCGGCGGAGTTCGGCCCGCGCTATCCGCGCGAGTTGTCGGGCGGGCAGCGCCAGCGCATCGGCGTGGCCCGCGCGCTGGCGCACGATCCGCCGCTGCTGCTGTTGGACGAGCCTTTCGGCGCGCTCGACCCGTTGACC
>JBOGOY010000715.1:0-3041 GCA_050748185.1 Pyrinomonadaceae bacterium | reverse complement strand
ATCGATGGCCGCCCTTCACTTTTTAACCGGATTTGCCCGACAGACTTTCACGCGCCGCACACGCCGATGCTCATCGAGGCATTTGAACTGTCAGATTGTGGAAGCGGCTATAGCAGGAAGCACAGTTAGCTTCCTCAGGCGTGCCTTTGGACCGAACGGTTCAGGTCGATCAAGTCTTCGACCCGCCAACAAGTCTGATTGCCGGCGGGCGTTAAGACGAAGCCGGAGGCGTCCACTTCGTAAGCGATGGGCATGTTGACGATCCACTGCTTTCCGGCCCAGACCA
Source organism: Pyrinomonadaceae bacterium (assembly GCA_050748185.1). GTDB lineage: Bacteria > Acidobacteriota > Blastocatellia > Pyrinomonadales > Pyrinomonadaceae > JACCRA01. The sequence goes on along the minus strand of JBOGOY010000715.1, from coordinate 2,755 downwards.
GCGGGTGGTAGAGGTAGTAGCGCCCTTCCCTGCCGACGCCGACGACCAATTCCGTTCCGTTCGGCAGAGCGTACACATTGCCCTGCCTGAGACTGACCTGTCGCGTGCATTCGCGCGAATCTTCCGGCGTTCCCAAACGAGGCCAAACTTTATCCATTCTGTGCATTGATGCCCTCCGCTCAATACTCCGAGGTCGTGGCGGTGCTGTCATTCACCGAACGAGCACGATGTTGGAGAAGCCTTGCCAAGCGGCACTCACGACGCCGTCCACGGCAAGTTCATCAGAGGCGTCACGACCTTCTGCCGCTATAGAAATCGGCAATCGCCGAATGTTTCCAATTTGGGAGATCACTGAGCGAGACTCATGAGGGGCGCAGGATGGTTTTCACCTACACTAGGATTGCTTAACCGACCTGACACTCGAATGAAGACGGATAGGGTGCACGGGTTCCATCAGGATTTATCGGGCCGGAAAAGAACTGTGCCAGCTCGAAGGTTGCGCAACCGGGGGGCGGTTCGGCGTTCGAGCTGGCACGGGCGGGCGTCTATGTTTCGTCGCGGATGCTGGCCTTGCGACCAATGCTGACTTTGGCAAGTCAACTCATCCTAACGGCCGCGATTATACACGCGACGCGCAAACTGTCAACGACTTTTTGTGACTAATCCGACAAAAACCAATGAGCCCGAAGCACGTTTGACAACTCAATTATGCCTGCCTATACTTGCCCCTTCTTTCGGGTGAATTAAAGGGCTAGGTAGCTCAGTTGGTAGAGCACCTGACTGAAAATCAGGGTGTCGGCGGTTCGATTCCGTCCCTAGCCATTTGAAATTGAAAGGTTTACAGCCCCCGCCGGAACCCCACGAGAAATCTCACCCCCAAACCCTAACCCAATGGGTCATGACAACAGCATTAACCTCAAGGCCAATAAAGAAGAAGCCCCCATGCGCCTCAAGCCGCTCGTCCTCGGTTGCGCTCTCGCCGCACTATGTTCGTTCTCGACCACCACGAAAGCCGATGTCATTACTTTCAACCTCGGGCCAACGGGCACTACTTACTCGCGATCCTACACTATCGCGCCGGGTCAATTCGTCAACTCGATTCGGGTCACGGGGAGTTGGACGGCCCACCCCGCTCATAATCCGTTCCCGGTCACGGCCGACCTCCGCATCGAGGACTTCCTGATCTTTTCCGCGACCATCCCCCCGGACAACATGAGCGGTTATGGGCAGTCCGGAGTTTTTGATTATTTCCTGCCTTGGACCCCGGAACGCGCCGCGCTCTTTCAGGACGGCACGGCCAGCTTTTTCGCGTCCTCTATAAATTTCGGGAACTGGAACGCAGGCGGCACGGTGACGATTACTACCTCGCCAAATCAAGTGCCCGTGCCGGAGCCAGTGACGCTCCTGCTGCTCGGCACGGGACTCGCGGGCGTCGCCGCGCGCAAGTTATGCTAGCGCCGTCATCACTGAATCCTTACGCCCCCCGAGAACCTCACCCCGCCCGAGATGCGCGCCTTGCTCGTCGTCGCGAGGGGCGCGATCACGTCCCGGTAGGCATCGTACATCGAGCCGCGGCGAAATGACTCGTTGTGGTTCTTACCGTGACGTGGCCCGCGCCGACGCCGCCAGCAAACTCGGCTGGACACGTGAGCAGCAACGGAAGCTCAGGAATCAGGCGCGCGAAACGCCCCGGCAGTTCGTCCCACGCGAAAGCCACCACCTTTGGGGCGGTGCTATCTGCTCACCGTCGCCCACGCCGATGACAAGCCCCACGTGCGCCTCGATCACAGGCGCATCACCTTCACCGTGCGTCCGGGCAGCAGTGCCGAAAAGCGCGCCGAGGTCATGCACGAGTGGCACAAGTCGCTGCTCCACGAGGTCGTGCCGGCGTTAATCAGGAATTGGGAAGAGAGGCTCGGCGTCCGCCGGGTGAAGCGGTACTTTCTTCAGCGCTTGAAAACCCGCTGGGGCGGCTGCAACCACCTCGCCGGCCACATCCGCCTCAACACGGAACTCGTGAAGAAACCGAAAGACCTGCTCGAATACATCATTGTCCATGAAATGGCGCATCTGTTGGAGCCGACGCACAGCGAACGCTTTACGACGGCCCTACTTGACCGCCACTACCCGACTTGGCGGGAAGCCCGCGCTGAACTCAACGAGTTGCCCCTGTCGGCTGAGTCTTGGAAGAAATGATGGTTGCCGCATTACGCGCGGCTAAAAGGATGACGAAGCAAACCGGCAAACTATTCGAACCGCGATGATTGACGCGATGGTTCGTTTTGAGAAGGCGCTATCGCCATTTATTTCCAAGTTGAGGCAATCAAACCCCTAAGTTACAATTCACATGTCATGATGACCATTACCATCTTGCCCGAACGGACTGACACTTACCGCGCTGTCACTGGCGACAAAGAATCTACGGGGCGCACGGCGGGCGAGGCACTGGATGCGCTCGCGTCTCAGCTTACTGAAGACGAAAGCGGCACGCTCATCATCGTCCAGAACCGTAAGGCTGATCGCTTTTTCAACGCTACGCAGCAGGCGCGGCTCACCGAATTGAGGCAGCTTCGTCAGGCGGGAGCGTTGTCAACGGAAGAAGAAAGAGAGTTAGAGAATTTGGTTGAAGCCGAACTTCATGGCGCACGACAAAGAGCGGAAGCCTTGCTCCATGCACTCAAGCCATGAATCCGCTTTATCCGCTTGTCGCCGCCCGCGCTCGCCACGCCTGCGAATACTGCCGCGCCCCAGAAGC
>JBOGOY010000714.1:0-3050 GCA_050748185.1 Pyrinomonadaceae bacterium | reverse complement strand
CGTTGAGAGTTCTCAACGCGCCCCCGTATTATTTATTGGCGGCTAGGCCCCGGACTGCTTGCCGCTCTTCAGCTTACGTCTTCCAGCGAACAGTCGAAGTCGAGCGGTTCGAGCGTCTGCACGCGGAAGAATGGGCTGGTGTCGAGTCGCACCTTGTCGGCGTCGCGCAGGAACGTGTCGTCGTAGTTGGTGTAGCCCAGATACATCAGCGACTGGCACTCGTGGTTGTCTTCGTTGCCGGGCTCGCCGCAGCCGGGCGGGTGCGGCAGGCCGAGGGCGTGACCGAGTTCGTGCCCGAAGCCGCCGACCCAGCGGCACACCTTACCGGTGTTCTGGCCGAGCAGTCCCCGCACGTCGTTGCGCGGCATCAGGCAGACGCCTTGCGCGCCGCCCATCACCTGCCCCGGCTTTTCGTCGGCGTCGAGGTAGATGTTCCAGATGTTTTGCGGATCATTGAAGCTGCCGCCGGCGAGGGCGAAGGCCTCGTTCGTCGCGTTCAGCCAGAAGCGCATGTTTTTGTCCGCATGACTCTCGTGTTCGGAAAACCATGCCGCGTCGTGATCCGCCCGCACCAGTTCGACCACGGGGCTGTGCAGCGTGAAGGTCTTTTCGTTGTCGAGCTGCTCTCGGTACCAGTGTTGTAGGTGCCTGACGGCCCTCTCGATCACTTCGAGTGCGCCGGGGCGCGGATCGATGTCGGTGGGGACGAGGTAAAGGACGCGGATGCGGGGCAGGGCGGCGGCGGCGGCGCGCGTCGAGGTGACGCCGCCGCGCGTGCGCGAGCGGGGCGTCGAAGTGCGGCCCGCGCGTGATTTCGTTTTGGTTGGTCTCATGGTTCAAACTCCGTTTGATGAGGTGTGAAACAGGCTGCGAGGCTCCGGCGTGTCTTGGCAAACTTGGCGCGCGAGGAACGCGCGCATCTTCTCACAGACGCCCCCGCGCGCAAACGTCTTCCCGGCGGCGAGCCGGCGTTGGTCGTGCCCGCACCGGCGGCGATCTGTGGCTGCCGGGCGGCGTGTTGTGCTAGAGTGTGCCGCGCTCGAACGCTTTTCGATTTCCCAACGGACATCTCTCTGGCCGGCACACTCCGACAACTTTGAAAGGAAGAGAAAGCGATGGCAGATGGTGGCATCTTCAGTCGTCTGGGTAATTTGTGGCGCGGGTTCATGCGGCTCTGGATCGCGGACGTGGAACGGGACCACCCCGAGATCGCCTACGAGAACGCCATTGACTCGATGATCGAGAAATACTCGAAGCTCAAGACGGCGACCGCCGCGATCATCCGTCGTCGCGAGGAGACGGACGAGCGCTTTAAGCGCGCAGCGGCCGAACTCTCTCAGACCGAGGCCGAACTCGACACGGCCGTGGACACCAATCAAGACGATCTGGCGCTGATTCTCATCCAGAAGAAAAATCAGTTGACCGCCGAAGTATCCGAGATGAAAGCCGAGATGGAGGTCGCGCAAAAGGACGCCGACTCGGCCAAGCAGTCGCTTCTCGGCGTGCAGGCACAGATCAGGAAACTTCAGGCCGAGAAGGACTCGATGATCGCCAAGATGCAGTCCGCTCAGGCGCGCATCAAGGTGCAGGGGCAACTCGACGGCCTCTCGGTGGACGCCGAGGTGAAAGCCCTCGATAACGTCCGCCAGCACATTAAGACGACCATCGCCGAAGCCAACCTCGGCAAAGAACTCTCCGAGTCTTCGCTCGACAATCGCCTCGCCGCGCTCAAAAGCCAAGTCGGCGATGTGCAATCGCGCAACCAACTCGCCGAACTCAAAGCCAAGAAGGCCGCGCAGCAGGCCGCCCAACAGGGCAACAAGACGATGTGAGGAATTTTGATTTACGATTTCTGATTTATGAATGACGGGGGCTGCCTTGCTCAAGGTTGGAGATTAGTGCTCCTGCCATCGCAAAACAATGATCGAAAATTCCACTCCAATGGCAAATCAAAAATCCAAAATCGCAAATTCTACCGATGTCTGAATCCCGCCCGCCGCTCCCCACTTGGGCCGAAGATTTGCGCCGCCGCTACCTGCGCGGCGAGGCTTCGGTGTTCATCCTCCACGGCAACGTGTACGACTCGGTCATCTGCGGGCAGAAGATGCTCTCGCTGACGGAGTTTCTGACCGACGTGCTGCTCAGAGAGTCGCGCGAGACGATTGCCGTCTTCAACGTGGCGACCGGCGTGCGCTTCGCCAAACGCGCCGACGAGGTGACGGCGCTTGATGAGTTGCTAGTGTCGTCGCAAAAGGATCGCGTGCTGGCCGCTTTGGAGCGTCTGATGATTACCTCGACGCGGACGGCCATCGTCCTCGAATACGCGGAGACGATCGCGCCGGCCGGCGATCCCGCATTTCAGGCCGACGCGGATCGGGCGGCGATGGTGACGCTGCACCGTTGGTCCGCGCTGCCGGAGATCGAGCGGCGCGACAACGTGGTGCTCTTGGTCACGGAGAATTTGACGGACCTCGCTCCGAAACTCGTCTCGAATCCGAAAGTTGCGGTCGTCGAAGTGCCGATGCCCGACGACAAAACGCGCGAGCGGGCCGCGCAACTCGCCGATCCGCGCCTCACCGATAAGGACGCGCAACGCTACAGCGAGATCACCGCCGGCCTCAAGGCCGTGCAGATCGCTTCGATTCTCACGCCCCCGCCGCCCGCCGAAGATGAAACCGCCGAGCGCGAGCAGTTTATCGTCAATCTCCTCGGCGGCGGCACGGACGCGCCGGAGCGCGCACGCAAACTGTCGCGCCTGACCGGCGGCATGAACCAAGAGGAGATCAAAAAGCTGCTCGCGCCCGACGCCGATCCGCAGGTTGCCGAAGAAGAGCAGGCCGAAACAGCCGCCGAGCGCGCGCGCAAAGAGGCCGACCGGCTGATCGCCCGGCGTAAACGCGAAATCTTAGAGCGCGAGTGCTTCGGCCTCGTCGAGTTCGTCGAGCCGAAGCACGGCTTCGAGGTCGTCGGCGGGATGGACGAAGTGAAAAAGGATTTGCTCATCATCGCCGAGAGCATCCGCGAGGGGCGCACCGCGCGCGTGCCGATGG
>JBOGOY010000713.1:0-3053 GCA_050748185.1 Pyrinomonadaceae bacterium | reverse complement strand
GCCCACGACGGTAGGATGCGCCGAAATTTTTGGGCGGTTGTACGACTTTTGAGAGGCGGGAAGATTGCAATAAGCTGATGAGGCCGAAAAAGCAGAGCGGGCGGCGTTTCCCGGAGGAAGCACCGCCCGCTTTGTTTCAGGATCGCGCCTCAAGGTGAGGGCGAACAGTTATTCGTCATCGTCTCGGCCGCGCCTGCGCCGCGAGCCGCGACGAGGTGCACTTCGCCGCCTGATCTGGACTTCACTGGCATCCACTGCCGGCGAAGCGGTCGGTGTATTAGCACCGGAGGGCACGATCCAGAGTTCGGTCGAAGCCTCCTCCTTATAACCGCCGTCAACGGTGACGATGCGGCCAGCGTCGATGCCGCGCGTATTAACCAAGTAATTCTTGGCAAAGTCCGCACGCTCCTGAGCTTCACCCGCGTAGCTGCGTCTTCCGCCGTAAGCGATGATGTAGCCTTGTGCGCTCGGGTCGTTCTGCAACTCGATGGCGAAGTTGTCGAGACGGGCCTTCACGTCGTTACGGCGGATGTTGCCGTACTCGTCAAACCTTCTAGCGTCAGGCGGAGGTGGCGGCGTCGCGGACGGCGTCGGAACCGGCGTCGCGGACGGTGTCGGAACTGGCGTCGGCGTCGGCACGCAACCACAGGCGTCAACCGTCACGGTCGTCGAGGAGAAGGCCACGCAGCCGCAGCCGTCGTTAACTTCAACCGTCGCGGTGTAAGTGCCCGGCGAGACGCCCGATAGATCCCAACTCACATTCGGACCATCGCCGGTGATGCGCCCGCCAGTCGTGTTCCAAGTGTAGAGCAGCGTGTCGCCGTCCGGATCGCTTGCGCTGGCGGAAAGCTGGACGCTGGTGCTGGTCGGCGTGCAGCCCGGATCAGCCATCTGTTCCGGCCCGCAGTTGGCCGCAATCGTGACACGTGACGGGTTGGAAGCGAGCGTCACGGTCGGCGGCTGGTTCGGCAGTTCTTCCGGTAGGCGCTCGTTGCGGCGGCCGATGAAGAACTGGAAGAGATAGCCGTGCGGGTCTTCCGACTGGGTAAAGGGGAAGTCGCTCGGATTGGATTCATTAAAGATGCGATCGCCCTGCTGGTTGATGTGCGCGCGGTAGGCCGCGCTAAAGCCCAGCCAGCTGCGCGGGTAGATGCGGACGCCGGCCAGTCCGTCAATCGGGTTGTTCTGGAAGACGTTCGGCGTGCGGCCGCCGACGTACTGCACAGATTTCAACTCGAGAATCGGCTGGAAGAACCGATTCACCGGGAAGTCGATGCCGATGCCGGCCACGATTTCGTCGGGCCGGTCGAGCAGCACCGCGTCGTTCAGCGCCTCGCTCTTCGGGTTGCTGTTCAGGATGTAGCCGAAGTTGGCCGACACGTTAACGTGCTTGGTCAGGCGGCCGTCAACGAACCCGATCAGGCCGAAGTCACCGAGGTCGCCGCCCGGGCTGGAGCCGCGCTGCAACTGGTTGAAGCCCGAGGCGTCATCCGCACTATCGGCGTAGAAACGATAGAAAGGAATCAGACCGGCACCGAGCGCATTGTTAACGTCGGTCAACCGAATCTTCGCGCCGATCGAGAAAGTGTTGAAGCTCGACTCCCCGTAGAGGCGATTGACGAACGGCGCATCCGGCAGGTAGCTCGGCACGGTCGAGAATCGGTCGGCGATGACCTGCGCTCCGAAGGTCGAGGTCGCAGGGACCACCCGCGTCGAGAGCACGACGCCCGGCAGAATGCTGCCGAAGATCGAGCCGATGCCCGGGAAGTTCGAGGCCGCGCCGAAATTGCCGGAGTCGTTCACCTGCACGCCCAGTCGGCTGACGAAGGGCGGCGCGGTGGCGTTGCCCGTCAACCCGAAGTTCGGACCGGTCTGGCCGATGAACGGGAACTGGACGAAGCCCTGATTACCGACCGGGCGAAAGACGGCTCCCGCAATGGTCGGGCCGCTCACACGGATTGGCGCCTGAATAATGGCCGCGCCGCTCTGCAAGAGTAGCGGGCCAAATGTTCCGTTCGCATTCTGCCTCCGGACGAACAGTTGCGAATTCGGCAGGTAAAAACTCGACAGGCTCGCCGGGTTATTGACCTTAATGCCGCGATAGGCGTCGGTATTGAAGAAGAGTTCGAGGTTGTCCGAGAGGCCGATCTGGAAGCTGACTGGCACTTCCGTGATGTCAACGCTCCCCGGATCGCGGTCATAGTTACTGTAAGCGAAACTGAAAGTGTATTCACCCTTACGCAGCGTCTGGCCGTCGTAAATGGTGAAGAGTCCGGTTGGGCCGCCCGGAGGGCCGCCCGTGCCGACGGTCGGCGCGATGTTTCGGGGATCGCCTTCCGACCTCAAAGTCTGAGCTGAAGCGGCGGCACACAGCGCCAACGTGGTGAGCGCCAGCATAAGCGCTCTTCTCGCGAATCTCATCGCATTCCTCCTGCGAAATTAGTAGTGTAATTTGCGGGAAGGGGCGACCGCGCAATTTCAAGCCCACTGGACCACCCGAAGCGCAGCGGAGGCGACTTTCGGTCGCATCGGCTGAACATCGAAGGGACCACCGGGCTTCGACGCAACGCAGACGCTCCAACTACAAGCGTACACCGAAATTTCAAAGCAAAACTGCTACCGCCCTCGAACGACACGCTTGTAAAGTTGGAGCGGAGCAGCGAGAGGTGCCGAACACGTGAAGCGTTCGCGGGCGCTGGAACTGCCTCTTGCGCCTCTCCCTGTATCTTCCTCTTGTTGCTTTTGATCCTGCCGACTGCTGATACAAGCCAGCCGAACTGCTGTCAACGTTTGGAAATTTACGATCTGTTTGCAGCCATCGTTCGCCCAAAGTTGGAGGGAACGTGGCACCAGTGAAAGACGCTATCTGACTGTTAGGTTAGACCGTAAACTCCGCCAGACCATACTCCACCTCACAATGGAAATCAAGAGTTTTTCACGACTTAGCCTCAAAAACCAGACACATTTTTGTCACGCATAGATGCCGCGCATCCGCGTGTCATAGGCCACGCGGTCGATTGCCAGCATGTAGGCCGCGATCCGGTTGTCTACCC
>JBOGOY010000712.1:0-3055 GCA_050748185.1 Pyrinomonadaceae bacterium | reverse complement strand
GACACGAAGCAAGCAAACGCTTTTGAGGTTTGCTTCGTGTCTTTGTGCCTTTGTGGTTCTCATTTGTCTTTGCTCTCTGCGCGGATCGTAGCGGCCGCCTCCGCGCGCTTTAACGTGCGTTGCTCGCCGGAGCGCATGTCTTTCAACGCCACTTCGCCGCTCGCGCGCTCGTCTGGTCCCATGACGGCGACGAACGGGATGCCGCGCCCCGAGGCGTACTTGAACTGCTTGCCGACCTTGTCGCCGCCATCAGGGTAAATGTCCACGCGCACGCCCGCCGCGCGAAATTCACGGGCCAGCGCGAGTGCATCGCCGGCCGCGTCCTCGTCCCAGATCGTCACCAGCACGTCGGCCGGCGTGCTCACTAAATTGGCCGGGAACATCTCGCGCTCCGACATCACGACGATGATCCGCTCCAGCCCCAAAGAGAACCCGCAGGCCGGGATGTCTTTCCCCGAGAACATCCCGACGAGGTTATCGTAGCGCCCGCCGCCGCCGAGGCTGCCCGCCAGATCGGGCACGGCGATTTCCATGATCGCGCCGGTGTAATAAGACAATCCGCGCGCCAAACTTGGATCGACTTTGACACGCGCGCCGACGCCGGCCGCGTCCGCGAACGTGAGAATCTGCCGCAACTCGTCGCAGCCGCGCGCGCCCGCTTCGTGCCCGCCGACGAACTCGACCAGACGGCCGAGCGCCGCCTCGTTGAAGGCCCGCCGCTGCGTCTCGCCGTCGCCGTCCGCGATCATCTGCGCTGGCCCGTCCAGCGCCGCGATCCCGGAGAAGAAGCGCAGCAGGCTTACACCCGCCTCGTCGCTGATGCCCCGCGCCGATAGTTCCCTCGCCACCCCCTCGGCCCCGACTTTGTCCAATTTGTCGAGCGCCGTCAGCACGTCACCGTGCTTCTCGGTCACGACGCCCGCTTGGCCCAGTACGCCCGCTAACACCTGCCGGTGGTTCAGCCGGATCGTGAAGTTCGTAAACCCTAAACGTGTCAGGGCGTCGGACGCCGCCGCGCACGACTCGGCTTCGACGATCATCGAACGCGAACCGATGGCGTCCACGTCGCATTGGTAGAACTCGCGGAAACGGCCGCGCGCTGGCCGGTCCGCGCGCCACACGGGCTGCATCTGGTAGCGCTTGAAAAATTTCGGCAACTTATCGCCGTACTCCGCCACCACGCGCGCCAGCGGCACGGTCAGATCGTAACGCAACGCAAGGTCAGATTCGCCCGTCTTTTCGTGCTCGCCGCGCTTCAAAATCTTGAAGATGAGTTGGTTCCCCTCTTCGCCGTACTTGCCCAAGAGCGTCTCGATATTCTCGACCGCCGGCGTCTCCAACGGCTCGAATCCGTAGCGCTCGTAGACCTCGCGAATCACGCCCATCACGTACTCGCGGCGTCTCACATCCCCCGGCAAAAAGTCGCGCATCCCGCGCGCAGGCTGTGTGTTCATAAAAGTAGCCAGTAGCCAGTAGCCAGTAGCCAGTAGCCGGCAGGATGGCTTTCCTACTGGCTACTGGCTACTGGCTACTGGCTACTGTTTGTACTGCTTCGTGTATTCGATGTAATTCTTCCAGAACTGATCGAGGCCGGCGACTTCCTCTGGCGTGAGCGGACGCTTGACCCTCGCGGGCACGCCCATCACGAGCGAGCGCGGCGGAACGATGGTGCCGGGCGACAGCAACGCCCCGGCGGCGACCAGAGACTGCGCGCCGACGCGCACGCCGTCCATCACGATCGCGCCCATCCCGATCAGACACCCGCGCTCGACGTGGCAACCGTGCAGCGTGACGTTGTGGCCGATTGTCACCTCGTCTTCGAGGATCGTCTCGTGCGTCCCGTTCGAGACGTGGACCACGGTCCCGTCTTGGATATTGGTCCGATTGCCGATGCGTATGAAATGCACGTCGCCGCGGACCACGGCGTTGAACCACACCGAAGACTCTTCGCCGATCACGACATCGCCGATGACCTGCGCGCTCTCCTCGACGTGGGCCGTCTCGTGAACCTGCGGGTGCTTGCCCTGAAAAGGTCTGATCACTCGTCTGTGCCCTCTGCGGCTGTCTGGATGAAAGCCAAAACGGTAGCACGAAACATGGGCAAAGTGAAAAAGTGCAGGAGCGATGTGGAGTCTGTCTTGCTCGACAGTTGGGCTACCGGGACGTTCGATTCACCGCGGAGACGCAGAGGGACACAGAGAGCCAATTCTCTGCGTCCCTCTGCGTCTCCGCGGTGAACTGCCGTGCGGCCGCGGCAACCCGTGGAGCATGAAGAAGCCTCGGTTGCGGCGATGGCCGCGCCTGCGGTTCACTGCCAACGGAAGATGCGGAGCGCGACCACAAAGCTGATCAGCGCCCATGCGATAAGTATCAACACCTGCGGCCACTGGGCCGCGAGCGGCGCGCCGTCGTTGATGAGCGCGCGCAGGGCGTCGTTGACGGCCGTCAGCGGCAGCGCCTTGACGAAAGGCTGGATGGCGGCGGGGAAACGTTCTGACGAAAAGAAGGTGCCGGACAGCAGCCACATCGGCAGCATCACGAAGTTCATCAACCCCGACACGCCTTCGATGGTTGACGGGCGCGCGGCGACCAGCAGGCCGATCCCCGAAAAAGTCATCCCGCCGAGCAACGCGACGAGGCCGACGCCCACGATTGAGCCGTGAATCCTGACGCCGAAGACGAGCCACGCAAAGACGAGCACGGCGGCCACTTCGAGACAGAGAAAGACGAGCCGCGAGAGAATGAAAGAAAGCAGATAGTCTGAGCGACGCATCGGCGTCGCCGCGAAACGTTTCAAAAGTTTCCGCCCGCGCGCCGTGACGATGCTGAAGCCGAGACCCCACATCCCGCTGCCCATCAGGTTCAGCCCGATCAGGCCGGGCACGAGGAAGTCGATGTAGCGCGCGCCCGATGCGCTCAACTGCTCTTCGCGCGCCCCGACCGCGTGTGGTTGTCCCGCCGCGCGGGCGAACGCCGCGTCAACTTCGAGTCGCGCCGTGCGGCTTTCAGGCCGCGTCGGATCGTAACGGTAGGTATAGGCCGGTTGGTCCAGTCG
>JBOGOY010000711.1:0-3063 GCA_050748185.1 Pyrinomonadaceae bacterium | reverse complement strand
GTGTATCCTCGCGCGGGGCCTGAATGATGGGCGAAAGGCGGATTGTCTGATGCGATTCGGCCGGCCGGTGAGCGCGCTTTACGACGCGGGGCTTGCGCTTCTTTATCCTCTGGAGTGCGCGGCGTGTGGCGCATCGAGCGTGGAGCGGCGTGCCGACGCGCCCGCATGCGGGGCGTGCTGGGCCGAAACGCGCGTCTTTAGTGGTGATGAAACCTGCTGCTGGAAGTGTGGCGCGCTCGCGCCCGGCGACGTTCCGCCGGAGAAGCGGGGCGACGTTAACTGTCGCCGGTGCGCCGGCGAGGCTTTCACGGCGGCGCGCTCCGTCGGCCTCTACGAAGGAGCCTTGCGCGCGTCAGTCCTCGCGCTGAAGCGCGAACCTGATGTGGCGGCGCGACTGGCGCGGCTGCTCGATTCCGCTCGATGCCGCCCGCCGCTCGACACCGCCACTCTCGTCATTCCCGTCCCGCTCCATCCCGAGCGCGAGCGAGAACGGGGCTTTAATCAAGCCACGGTTTTGAGTCATGTGATCGCTAAATCTTCGCGACTGCCGGTGAACGAGCGAACCCTCGTCCGCGCCGTCCACACCGCACGTCACCGCGCCGGCATGGACGCGCGCGCCCGCCGCGAAACGGTCGAAGGCGTCTTCGAGGTCCGACTCCCGCGCGTCGTCAGAGACGAAAATATTTTGCTGGTTGACGACGTGTTCACCACCGGCGCGACCGTCTCTGCCGCCGCCGGCGCACTCAAGGAAGCCGGCGCGCGTGAAGTGTTCGTGCTGACGGTGGCACGCGCAATCTGAGGGGAAGAGGCTCGCACCGCGAAGGCGCAGAGATCGCGCAGAGGGGCACAAGAGGAAGAGGAATCCGAAGTGAAGTTACTAATTTATGTTACGCAGAGGTGAACCTTCGGGCACTGGCTTCAACCAGTCCGCGCGAGCGGACGGTAGCATAAAGCCCCGTGTGGAGCGAAGCGCAACGCGGGGGACCGAGCCCACCAAAGCAAGAGCCTGCGCGAGCAGGCGACAGAGGCCGAGGCAAGTGAGGAGAAAGCGTCTGCCGCCCGTTTCACGGGCTTGGATTATTTTTTCGACCACCTACCCCGGACTCCGCTCGCGCTCTCGTCCGAGGCTGTACTCTGACCGTCCGCTCACGCGGACTCGGTGAGTCGCCGCCTCCGACCTGACGCCGCGTAACAGCAGTTACTACTTGAAGCTTCTCTCCGCGTGAAATCTGCATTCCCCTGCACCCGGCGATAATTTGTCTCGCCGAATGATCAACACTAGATGTGGGATGTGGCCGCGCTCTGCCACAAACATCTAGCATCCCGCGCCCGACATCTGTATCATGTTCGGGCATGAGAGACCTGTATCCGCCGATCGATGCTTACGAACAGAACATGCTGCCGGTCTCGCCGGTTCACACCCTCTATTACGAGCAGAGCGGCAACCCGGAAGGCGTCCCCATCGTCTTTTTGCACGGTGGTCCGGGCGGGGGAACGGTCCCCGATTACCGGCGCTTCTTCGACCCGTCGGCTTACCGCATCGTTCTGTTCGACCAGCGCGGCGCGGGCAAAAGCACCCCACACGCCAGCCTCGAAGACAACACCACTTGGCATCTCGTCTCCGACATCGAGAAACTGCGCGAACAACTCGGCATCGAAAGTTGGGTCGTCTTCGGCGGCTCGTGGGGCAGCACGCTCGCCCTCGCTTACGCCGAGACGCACCCCGCCCGCGCCCGCGCCCTAATCCTACGCGGCATCTTCCTCTGCCGCCCGAAAGAGATTCGCTGGTTCTATCAAGTGGGTGCGGGCTACATCTACCCGGACGTGTGGGAGCAGTATCTCGCGCCGATCCCGGAAGGTGAGCGCGGCGACTTGCTAAACGCTTACCATCGCCGGTTGACGGGCGAGAACGAGCAAGAGCGCGTCGAGGCCGCGCGCGCGTGGAGCGTCTGGGAAGCCAGCACCTCGAAGCTGTTTCCCGACCCCGCCCTCATCGAGCATTTCGAGGATCCGCACTTTGCCATCGCCTTCGCGCGCATCGAGTGCCACTACTTCATCAATAACGCCTTCTTCGAGACGGAGAATTACCTCATCGAGAACGTTCACAAGATTCGCCACATCCCGGCGGTCATCGTGCAGGGGCGTTACGACGTGGTCTGCCCGATGACGAGTGCTTGGGAACTGCACCGCGCGTGGCCCGAAGCGGACTTTCAAGTCATCGCCGACGCCGGCCACTCGGCCCTTGAACCGGGCACGCGCAGCGCACTCGTCGAGGCGGCGGATCGTTTTCGCGGCAGCGGGCAAGGCGGCGGGGCGTGAGGAGTTACAACCGTCTTAATCCTGACACCTGACACTCGTCACCTATGACCTTACTCTGCTAGTATCGGGGAGCGATATGAACGGGAGAGTTTTAGTCCTGAACGCATCCTTCGAGCCGATCAACGTCTGCACGGAGCGGCGCGCGGTGGTGCTCATCTTCAAAGGCCAAGCGCGCGTCGAGGAGCACAACGGCCACGTGCTGCACTCCGCGAAGTTCTCGATGCGCGCTCCTTCCGTCATTCGGCTGACCGAGTACATTCACATCCCCTACAAGAACCGTTCGCTGTCACGCAAAAACATCCTGCTGCGCGACCACTCGACCTGCCAGTACTGCGGAAAGCAACTGCCGCCGTCCGAGTTGACGCTCGATCATGTCGTCCCGCGCTCACGCGGCGGCGACTCGACGTGGGATAATCTGGTCGCGTGCTGCAAGCGCTGCAACCACCTGAAGGGGAACCGGACGCCCGAAGAGGCCGGGATGCACCTGAAGCGCCGCCCGCGCGGCTTTTCGCTCCATGTCAGCCGCCAGATCATGCGCTACCTCGGGCGGGCCGATCAGACGTGGCGCAAGTATCTCTTCTTCGAGTCGAACGTCACCGACGAGGCTTGAGTCAACACGGGGTTATATTTACTCTTAAGGTTTAAGATAAGGGGATTGTGATGATGAATCAGACGTTTGTCGCCATTGCCGGGTTGGGCACGCAGGAGTTGATCATTATTCTATTGATCGTGTTCGTCCTGTTC
>JBOGOY010000710.1:0-3070 GCA_050748185.1 Pyrinomonadaceae bacterium | reverse complement strand
AGCTAAGACAAGTTCTCGCTTGTCACTCGTCACTTGTCACCTGTCACTGCTTTCTTAAACTCTGCGCCGCTTCGGTGGGCGGCAACCGTTATGCGGGATCGGCGTTGTGTCCCTGATCGCGGTAACGCGGATGCCGGCGTTATTGATCGCGCGGATCGCCGATTCACGGCCGCCGCCCGGTCCTTTGACGCGCACCTCGCACTGGTGCATCCCGGCGTCCTTGGCCTTGTTCGCCGCCTCGTAGGCCGCCTGCTGCGCGGCGAAGGGTGTGCCCTTGCGCGAACCGCGGAAACCGCGCGCGCCCGAGGACGACTGCGCGATCAGGTTCCCTTCGAGGTCGGTGATCGAGATCATCGTGTTGTTGAACGAAGCCGCGATGAACGCGATGCCGTTCGGGATGTTCTTCTTCTCTTTCTTACGAAAGACTTTTTTCTTTCCGCCTGTTGTCGCTTTTGCCATAAAAAAGTAGTCAGTAGTCAGTAGCCAGTAGCCAGTAGTTTGGTCAGCCGGCGGTCAGATTTCTTTACTGACTACTGACTACTGACTACTGACTACTTTCCGTTTACTTCTTGCCGGGCGCCTTCTTCTTGGCGACGGTGGCGCGGCGCGGCCCTTTGCGAGTGCGCGCATTGGTGTGCGTGCGCTGGCCCCTGACGGGGAGCGCGCGGCGGTGACGCAGGCCGCGGTAGCAGCCGATGTCCATCAACCGCTTGATGTCCATCTGGACGCGCTTACGCAGGTCGCCCTCGACCTCGCTCTGCCCTTCGATGACGGAACGGATGCGTCCCAATTGCTCCTCGTCCAGATCGCGCACTCGCGTATTGGGATGGACGCCCGCATCGCGCAGGATCGCGCTGGAACGCGAACGCCCGATGCCGTAGATGTACGTAAGGCCGATCTCGACGCGCTTGTTCACCGGCAGATCGACGCCAACCACACGAGCCATTTCTTACTCTCCCGACTGCTAAATTTGAAATCTTAAGTTTCAAATCTGAAATCGAAGCTTATCCTTGCCGTTGCTTGTGCTTCGGGTTCGTGCAGATCACGCGCACCACGCCTTTGCGGTGGATGACCTTGCAGTTATCACACATTTTCTTCACGGACGCCCGAACTTTCATGTCTCACCTGCCTCTGCCGGAAACGCCTGCGCTCACTTGTAGCGGTAGGTAATCCGGCCCCGATTCAAATCATACGGCGAAAGTTCGACCAGCACGCGATCACCCGGCAAGATTCGGATGAAGTTTTTGCGTATCTTGCCGGAGACATGGACCAAAACTTGGTGACGGTTGTCTTCCAATTCCACACGAAACATTGCGTTCGGCAGTGTCTCGACGACCTCGGCCATCACCTCGAGCGCTTCTTCTTTCGCCATGACTGCTTCTAAAAACACCTGCTTCTAGTCACAGTTTGAAAAATGCCGGTATCGGCAAATTGGGGATGGTAGCACACGGCAACCGATATGCCAAGCAAGGGGGCCGGTCGCGTCAGTTGTGGCTTACCGCCGCCGCGGCTTCGACCTCTCGCGCCTCCTCCACCACCCGGGTTAAGACCTCCGGCCCGTCCTCGGTAATGGCGATCGTGTGTTCCACGTGCGCGCTCGGCCGGCCGTCCACTGTCACCACCGTCCAGCCGTCGGCCAGCGTTTTAGTGTGCTGCGTCCCCATGTTGACCATCGGCTCGACGGCGAAGACGTAACCCGACTTGATCTTGGCGCCGGTGCCCGGCTTCCCGTAGTTAGGGATTTGGGGATCTTCGTGCATTTTGCGGCCGATGCCGTGCCCGACATACTCGCGCACGACCGAGTAGCCGTGCGCCTCCGCGTGGCTCTGCACCGCCCACCCGATGTCACCGAGGTACCGGCCCGGACGGCACTGTTCGATGGCACGATCGAGGCATTCCTCAGTTACGCGGACCAGTTCGAGCCATTCGGGGCTCACGTCGCCGATCGGGATCGTCGTCGCCGTGTCCCCGACGAAGCCGCCCAGCGTCGCGCCGACATCGACCGAGATGATGTCCCCGTCCCGCAACACATAGTTTGACGGGAAGCCGTGGACGATCTGATCGTTGACTGAGGCACAGATCGAGTAAGGATAGCCGTGATAGCCCTTGAAAGTCGGGAGCGCGCCAGCGTCGCGGATCATCCGTTCCGCCGCCCGGTCGAGGTCCAGAGTCGTGATCCCGGCGCGCGCTAACCGCCGCAGGCTCTCGCGCACCAAGCCCGCCAGCCGGCCGGCCGCGCGCATCTTCTCCAACTCTTTCTTCGACTTCCCGATAATCATAAATCAGTGACGAGCAACGAGCGACAAGTGATGAATAGAAGACAAGGTTTTAGCTTGTCACCCGTCACTTGTCACTCGTCACTGTTTTTTCAACATCCGCGTAGACCGCCTCCGGTTCGCGCGTGCCGTTAACACGGTCGAGGCGCTGCGAGGCAGCGTAATAATCGAGCAGCGGCTGGGTATCACGCTCGTAAGTCGCGAGTCGGGTTTTGACCGTCGCCGCATTGTCGTCGGCACGATGGTTGAGCGCTACCTCCGGGTGCAGATCACAGACGCCTTCCCGCCGCGGCGGCTTAAAATAGACGTTGTAGATCTCGCCGCACACCGGACAGTTGCGCCGCCCGGTCATGCGCCGCTCGAGAATCTCGAAGGGCACATCGACGAAGACCGCGTGGATCCGGTGACCCTGATCCGCCGCCAGTGTTTCGAGCATCGTGGCCTGCACGGTGGTGCGCGGAAAGCCGTCAAGGATGTAGCCCGCCTTGCAATCGTCCGCGGAAGTCCGCTCTTCGACGACCCGGATCGTGATCCCGTCCGGGACCAACCCGCCCGCGCTCATGACGGCCCGCACCTCTTCGCCGAGCGGCGTCTGCGCGTCTTTCATCGCGCGGAAAATGTCACCGGTCGAAATCTGCGGCAGCCCGCGGCGTTCACGCAGGAGACGCGCCTGCGTTCCCTTGCCCGCGCCCGGCGCGCCCATTAAGACGATGATCTTTGACATAACTCAGTGGTCAGTGGTCGGTGGTCAGTGGTCAGTGAAAAACACCCTGCTTTTACTGACCACTGACCAC
>JBOGOY010000709.1:0-3071 GCA_050748185.1 Pyrinomonadaceae bacterium | reverse complement strand
CTCGAGACACGCTTCGGAAAGCGTGCGGAATTTCTCCTCGCTCTCCCTGAGCGCTTCTTCGGCGCGCTTGCGATCGGTGATGTTACGGTTCACTTCGAGGACGTAGAGGTGCTCGTCGTCCTGCCGCACGAGCGCTTGCTGGCTCTCGACGAAGATGCGCCGGCCATCGCGCGTCGCGTGCAGCAGTTCGCCGGCCCAACGGCCCGTCCGCTCCAACTCGTCCTCGAAGTCTTTAGTCCCGCGCGGGTGGCTGGCTTGCAACAACTCGTGGCGACTGTTGCCCTCCGCCACCGAACGTTCATAGCCGTAGAGGCGCTCGGCCCCTTGGTTCCAGAAGACGATGGGGCCGCGAAATTCCGAGACGATGATGGCGTCGAAAGTCTGATCGAGCAGATCGGCCTGCCGGCGCAACTGCGAAGCCATCAGTTGTTGGGTAGTCACGTCGCGCGCCGCGCCGCGCACACCGACGGGCGTGCCGTCACGGCCGATGATCAAAGAGTTGCTGAATTCCAGCCAGCCCCGTCCGCCCCCCTGCGTGCGCGCCTCGGCCAGTTCGCGGCGGGGCTCGCCGTGCTCTAACAGTCGCGCGATCCCGCCGCTCACCTCTTCGGCGGCGATGCCGAGCGCCTCGCCGATGTGGACGCCGATGAGTGCTTCGGGCGCTCGCCCGGCAAACTCCGCGCCCGCCCGGTTGATGCTGGTCAGGCGGCCCGCGAGATCGACCGTGTAGATGACGTCGGCTGACTGTTCGACGATGTCGCGGTAGTGGGCTTCGACGCGGGCGCGCTCCAGCAGGCGGGTCACCTTCGCCACCAATCGCAGCGGCTCGTAGGGCGCTTCGAGGTAATCTTCGGCCCCGGCCTTGAGCCCTTCAACGACGCTCACCGTGTCCTTACGCATCGCGCTCATCAGCAGCACCGGCGTGTGGCGCAGGTCGGGGTCGGCGTGCATCACGCGGCACAGTTCGATGCCGCTCAGGTGCGGCATGTTCACGTCGCTGACCACGATGGCGGGCCGGAGTTGCCGCGCCCGCTCGATGCCTTGCCGGCCATCGGCGGCGGTGTGGACTTCGTAGCCCGCCTGTCGCAGGACGGCCGACGCCAGCGCAAGCTGGTCCGGCGCGTCGTTAACGACGAGGATAGCTTCTGATTGTGGGCTGCGCTCCATGCTGTTGCGGGCCGCCGAATCGGGAAACGTGAAGCTGTCGGTCAAAGGGGCACGCCCTTAGCGAGGTTGACCCGAGCGCCGGCGCAAGCCGTCGCCAAGAGCAGGATGCGAATGGCTTTACCGAGAAGGGTTAGCAAGTCGGGCGCTCTTGCCGGGAACGCGGGCAGCCTTGCCCGCGCTAACGCCACCGCGAGGTGCGAACAACTTGGCGGCGCGACATCTCAAGTTTGAATCCGCTCTTAACTTGCCGGGGCCGGCTCGGCGGTCCCCTCACCAAGCCTCATGCGCTCAGGCTTTTGACCAAGTTGATGAGGTCTTTGGGGTTGATCGGCTTGGTCAGAAAAGCGTTGAATCCGGATTTGAGCGCTCGCTCGCGGTCGTCGTAGATGGTAAAGCCGGTCACCGCGATCATCGGCGTGGCTTGATAATCGGGCATCTGGCGGACGGCCTCGGCCAGTTCGTAACCGTTCATCCCCGGCATCCCGATGTCGGAGATCATCACGTCGAACTGCTCGGCGCCAACCGCTTCGAGCGCCTGCTGCGCGGAGAAAACCGTCACCACGTCGTAGCCGGCATACTGCAACAGGATAGCCATCATCTCGGTCACGTCAGGCGCGTCATCCACGACGAGAGCACGGGGCTTGCGGCCGGGCTCGGCCTGCGCGTCAGTCGCCTCGGCCAGTTCTTCTGGGTGGAGGGGCGTCGCCTCCCGCGGCGCCACGGCGACGACGTGGCGGCTGAAGGGGGCGGAGGGTAAGAGATTGGGGGAAATAGTAGCGCCTCGCGGCGCGTCGGTCACACAGAGCATCTTCAAAATACCTTAACTTCCTTCGTTCCATATTTCTTATCGTCGCCGCAGGGAGAGAACTTAACCTTTTTGGTGCGGGATGACCACCGCAGCCGGAAATCCGACTTCTTGACTGCTCCCACCTATGTTCGGCGTCTGTCGGCGGCCTCCAGTAAGCGCTCGACTAATTCCGCGAGCGCCGCCGGATCGACCGGCTTGGCGAGGTGTGCGTCATAACCGGCTGTGAGTGCCGCCTCGACGTCTTTTTGCGCGGCATAACCCGTCAGGGCTAAGGCCGGAACGTCGCGCAAGCGTGAATGCTCGCGACGGAGTTGAGCTAACAGTTGGAGGCCATCGGTGTGGGGCAAGCCGATGTCCGAAATGATTATATCAAAGTGGGCGGCAGCCTCTGTAGCCCGCCGCAGCGCTTCGGCCGCCGACTCGCTGGCCGTGACGCGATACCCTCGGGCCTCGAAGAGCACCCGCAGCAGTTCGAGCGTGTCGGGCGCATCCTCGACGACCAAGACGTGGGGAATTGCGGATTCCGAGGAATTGCGGATTGCGGATTGGTCGGAAACTGGCGGAGTATTACTTGAAAAGACGGCCTCGCCTGCGCCCTCTTCGTCAATCCGCAATTCGCAATCCGCAATCGAAGCGTCCGCAATCGGAAGTTGCACCACGAACCGGCTGCCCTGTCCCGGACCCGCGCTCTCGGCCCAGACCGCGCCGCCGTGCGCCTCGACAAAGCTCTTGACGAGCGCCAGCCCGATGCCCATGCCGCCGTGCGCGCGTGTCATGGAGCTATCGGCCTGCCGGAAGCGCTCGAAGACGCGCGTCAGGAACTCGGGCGCGATACCGACGCCTTCGTCCTCGACGCTGACGAGCACGTGATCGCCGCCATCGTCGCAGCGGACGCGCACCGTTGCGGCGGCCGGCCCATCCGCGGGCGAAAACTTGATGGCGTTCGTGAGCAGGTTCCAGAAGACCTGCACAAGGCGAGTCCGGTCGCCGTGGATCATGAACTGTTCCGCCGCGCCGCCGCCGGGGCCGGGCCTCAGATCGAGCTTGACGCCCGACTGCACGGCCGCCGGTTGCACGGCCTCGACCGCCTCGGCGA
>JBOGOY010000708.1:0-3073 GCA_050748185.1 Pyrinomonadaceae bacterium | reverse complement strand
ACCCCTTTGCGGGCGGCAGAGAGACCTTACTTGAAAGCGGCGCTCGAAGCGGCGCGATGGATCAGAGCTTCCGCTATTAACGCCGAGCAAGGAGTTGTGTGGCCCGCGGACCCGCGCGATCCGAAGACGGTGAGTCGTGATTTGTACAGCGGGACTCCCGGCGTTGTACTGTTTTTCCTTGAGCTATACCGCTCCACCGGCGATCAAACGTATCTCAAAGACGCACGCGGCGGAGCCGATTATCTGCTGGCGCATCTGGCAGACGAAAAAGAGACTGGCTTGTATGAAGGCATCGCCGGCATCGGCTTTACTTTAACGGAAACTTTCAAGGCCACGCGCGAGGTGAAATATCGTCAAGGCGCGATGCGGTGCGTACAACTGCTGCGCGAGCGTGCGGCGAAGACGGGGAGCGGCGTCGAGTGGAGCGAGACGACGGACATCATCAGCGGAAGCGCCGGCACGGGGCTTTTCTTACTCTACGCCGCGCGCGAACTGAAAGACCCGCGGGCGCGCGAGTTGGCCGTCCTCGCCGGTCTGCGGTTGAGCGAGTTGGGGCTTCCGGCAAGCGGCGGGCTGAAATGGGCGATCAATCCTAAATTCCCCCGCCTGATGCCGAACTTCTCTCATGGCACGGCGGGCATCGCTTATTTTTTGGCGACGCTCTATGCCGAGACGAAGCGACGAGAGTTTCTCGACGCGGCGACGGCCGGCGCGAGATATTTGCAAACAATCGCCAACACGGAGGGAGATGTCTGTCTGATTTTCCACAACGAGCCGGACGGAAAGAACCTCTATTACCTGAGTTGGTGTCACGGCCCGGCCGGGACGGCGCGGCTGTTTTATCGCTTGTCTCAAGTGACCGGAGATCGAGTTTGGATAGAGTGGGTCAGAAAATCCGCGCGGGCCGACATGCAAAGCGGGATACCGGAGCGGCAGACGCCGGGCTTTTGGAACAACGTCAGCCAGTGTTGCGGCTCGGCGGGCGTGGCCGACTTCATGTTGAATCTGCACCGCGCCACCGGCAGGCGAGAGTATCTCAACTTTACCAAGCGTGTGACGGCCAACCTGCTCGCCAGAGCGACGCGCGAAGGCGACGGGCTGAAATGGATTCAAGCGGAGCATCGCGTCAAGCCAGACCTGCTCGTCGCGCAAACCGGATTCATGCAGGGAGCGGCAGGCATCGGCACGTGGCTACTGCATCTGGATGCTTTCGAGCGCGGCAAGCGAGCGAGCATCGTCTGGCCCGATTCTCCTTTCTGAAGATGGGTGGAGGTGACTTCATGCTAAGAGTCACGCATCTGAATAGTTTGTTAAGCGGCTATGTCGAGTAAGTTGGGTAAAAAGAATGGAGGCTCACATTGATTGAGAAGTCACACATTAGATTTGCCGCTCCGGCTGACATAAACTTTCTGCGGCAAGGTTCCCATATCGCTGCTCACATTTTGCAGCGTAAAGTAGAGTGGCAAGAAATTATTATTGCTGAATCGAATAGCCGCTTAAACGGCTCTTTGCGTATTGAATACCTATGGTCTTCAGTTCCCTACATCGCTCTCATTTACGTATTGCGGGAATATCAGCGTCAGGGCGTAGGTAAAGCCATGCTTCATTACCTCGAAGCATTCTTGTGTGACAACGGTCACAGCACGTTATACAGCTCATCTCAAGTTAATGAGGCGGAGCCGCAAGCATGGCATCGTCACATGGGGTTTGAAGAGTGCGGCGTTATTGCTGGAATAAACAAAGGGATAGGTGAAGTGTTCTTTCGCAAAAGCCTATTGTAAGAGGTTGCGGTAAAAAGCCTGATGAATCCACCGACTTTCACTGACATTCTGCGCGCTAAACAGACGCTCGCGCGCCATCTGCCGCGCACCGCGCTCGCACACTATCCGGCGCTCGACAAAATCTGCGGCGCGCGTGTCCTCGTCAAACACGAGAATCAACAACTGACCGGCGCGTTCAAAGTGCGCGGCGGTATCAATTTGATTGCACAGCTTCCTGCCGACGAGCGCGCGCGCGGCGTCGTCACCGCCTCTACCGGCAACCACGGTCAATCGATCGCGTATGCGGCGCGCCTCTTCGGAGTCCGCGCGGTCGTCGTCGTCCCCGAGGGGTCCAATCCTGTAAAGGTGGCCGCGATGCGCGACCTCAGCGCGGAAGTGCTGTTCTCTGGCGCGGACTTCGATGCGGCGCGCGCGCACTGTGAGATGCTGGCCGACCGTGACAAGCTGCGCTACATCCACTCGGCTAACGAGCCGCTCTTGCTGGCCGGCGTCGCTACCATCGCGCTGGAGATTCTCGAAGACGCGCCGGGGGTGGAGACGATCATCGTGCCGGTCGGCGGCGGCAGCGGCGCGGCGGCGGCGTGTCTGGTCGCCAAAACTCTCAATCCGCGCATACAGGTTATCGGCGTGCAGGCCGAACGTGCGCCCGCGGCGTACAAATCTTGGCGCGCGCGCGCGTTGCTCGAAGACAAAATGGAGACGGCCGCCGAAGGTCTCGCCACGCGCGTCGCCTTCGAACTGACGCAGCGCATTTTGTGGGAGCAGCTTGATGATTTTGTCCTCGTCAGCGAAGACGAAATCCAGCGGGCGATCACGCTTTACGTCGAGACAGCGCACACGCTGGCGGAAGGTGCCGGCGCGGCGTCGCTGGCGGCGGCCATCAAGTTGCGCGAGCGTCTGACGGGCCGCACCATCGCGCTGATTGCGAGCGGCGGCAACCTCACCGTCGAACAACTCCGCGTCGCCCTCGCCGTGCAGTGATCGCTGATGTAGGGATTGTTAAGCTGGAGGTACTAACATCACTTCGATTACGATATAAATTCAAGACCGCGCGACCTACAAGCAGCCGCTGCGCTCTCCCGCGGGGATCGACTATGGGCTCGTCAATGGACAAGTCGTGATCGAACAGCGGAAGCACACCGGCGCGCGACCCGGTCAGGTACTTTGTGGCCCGCGGCGCGAGGCCGATTTGCTTCCTGCCGCAACCGAAAACTCAACCATCGTCACCCGCGACATTGACGGCGGCGTGGAAATGCACGCCGTCAAAAAACTCCAGAAGGGAAGTGTAGGGG
>JBOGOY010000707.1:0-3078 GCA_050748185.1 Pyrinomonadaceae bacterium | reverse complement strand
CGATGATTTGCGTGGCCTGTATCGCCTCGAACGGCTCGGCGAAGGCACACAGGTGTCGGGACTCGTCGGCTCACCCGTCGCACACTCGCTCTCGCCGCGCATCCACAACGCTGCTTTCGCCGCGCTCGACTTGGACGCCGTCTATCTGCCGTTTGAAGTGGCCGACGCTGGTCCCTTCCTGCGTCGCATGGCGAGCCCGCGCACGCGCGAGATGCGCTGGAACCTGCGCGGGCTGAGCGTCACCGCGCCGCACAAACAGGCGGTCATGGAACATCTCGACGTGTTTGACGAGGCGGCGCGAGAGATCGGCGCGGTCAACACCATCGTCGTCGAGGGCGACGAACTGCGCGGTTACAACACCGACGCAGCGGCGGTGCTCGCGCCGTTGGCTGGCGTTGACCTGAGCAGGCAATGCGTCGCAGTGCTGGGCGCTGGCGGCGCGGCGCGGGCCGTGCTGTGGAACTTGCGCCGGCAAGGGGCCGAGGCGACCGTCTTTGCGCGCCAGATCGAGAAGGCGGCGGAACTCGCGCCACAGTTCGGCGCGCGCGCCGCCACCCTCGAAAGCGCGCGTTTCGGCGAATTCGATCTCGTCATCAACACCACGCCTCTCGGCATGTCGGGCAAATCAGAGGGCGAGACTCCGGCCAACGTCACGCAACTGCGCGGCGCGCGCGCGGCCTACGATCTCGTTTACAATCCGTCGGAGACGCGCTTCATGCGTGAGGCGCGAGCGGCCGGTTGCGAGCGAATTTTCGGTGGCCTGCCGATGCTCGTCGCACAGGCAGCCGCGCAGTTCGAGTTGTGGACCGGCCGCGCCGCGCCCCTCGAAGTGATGCACGAGGCAGCAAGAGAGGATAGAAGGTAGAGGATAGAGGGTAGAGGATAGAGGATAGAGGGCAGGGAAGTCGGAGCCGCAAAACGTCTTTCTCTGCTTCTGCCCTCTGCCCTCTATCCTCTATCCTCTCTTTCACATGGAACGTTACAGCCGACAAATTCTATTCGCCGGGATCGGCCGCGAGGGGCAGCGGCGGCTGCTCGGTTCGCGCGCGCTCGTCGTCGGGTGCGGCGCGCTCGGTTCGGCGCAGGTCGAGATGTTGGCGCGCGCCGGGGTCGGGCGGTTGCGCGTGGTGGATCGTGATTTCGTCGAAGAGTCGAACCTCCAGCGACAGACGATGTTCACCGAGCGGGACGCGCGCGAGCGGATGCCGAAGGCGGCGGCGTGCGCCCGGCGTGTCTCGGAGATCAACTCCGAGATCGAGTGTGAGGCTGAGGTCGCGGACGTGAATCAGAGCAACATCAAGCGGCTGATCGAAGGCTGCGATGTGGTGCTCGACGGGACCGACAATTTCTCGACGCGCTATCTCGTCAATGACGCCTGCCTGAAGCAGGGGACCAGTTGGGTGTACGGCGCGGCGGTCGGCTCTTACGGCGTGACGATGACGATCAGGCCGCGCGTCAGCCCGTGCCTGCGCTGCGTCTTCGAGGAAGCGCCGGCCGCGGCTTCGGCGCCGACGTGCGATACGGTGGGAGTGATCATGCCGATCATCTCGGTGGTCGCCGCGGTGCAGGTTGCGGAAGCCCTGAAACTGCTCACCGGAAACACGAATGAGTTGCACGGCTCGCTGATGCAGTTCGACGTGTGGCGGAACGAGTGGCGGCGTCTCGCGCTCGGCGCGCCGAACGCCGACTGTCCCGCGTGCGCTCTCGGCCGCTACGAGGCGCTCGACGCCGAAGCGGGCGATCTGGCCGTCGCCCTCTGCGGGCGCGACGCCGTGCAACTGAGGCCGCAGCAGGCGACGCGCGTCGATCTCAAGGCTCTCGCCGCAAGGCTCGCGGCCGCCGGCGAGGTCAAGTCTAACGAGTATCTCGTGCGCCTGCGCGTCGGCGACTACGAATTGACCGTCTTTCAGGACGCGCGCGCCATCGTCCGCGGCACCGACGATCTGCAACGTGCGCGCTCGCTCTATGCGCGCTACGTCGGCAACTGACAATCCCTCGCCTGCTTTCTTGCCCGCGGCCCCTTTCGGGGTATTATCCGCATTGGCGCGCATGAGCGCCGCATCTTGATAGCCGTGGCGACTCAGTTCACCGCAGAGACGCTGAGGCAGCGCAGAGTAAGCGCAGAGGGTTGGAAAAAATTGAAATCTCAAGTTTGAATTCAGTTTCTCTCTGCGTAACTCCGCGTCTTCTCCGCGCCTGTGCGGTGAATGGCGCTATCGCATTTTAACCGCGGGCTGGCAATTATTAACCGTCCTCGTCGCGCAACACAGACGCGCGCACATTCACGATCCGGGCAGATGCTTCAACTGAATGCTGAACCGAAAACTTTCGTCCCGAACCAGCCGAACTTTCTTCCCTCTTTTCATTTTCCTCTCACTGCTTTCGCTCCAGCCAGCGCGCGCGGGCGGACCCGTCGTGTGGGAGATTACTTCGCGCGAAGAGTTACTGAAGGGCGAGGCGCGAGGCGTGTCGATCACAGACACCGGCGCGCTGATGCTCGCGCCGCGTTCCACGCAGGTGTTCGACACCGAACAATCCTACGTCTGGTCCAGCGCGATCGACGCGGCCGGCAACGTCTACCTCGGCACCGGCCACGACGGGCGCATTTTCCGCATCGGCGCGGACGGTCGAGGCGCGCTCTTTTACGACGCGGCGGAGTTGGACGTGACGGCGTTGGTGGTCGGGCGCGACGGCGCGCTCTACGCGGGCACCTCGCCCGACGGCAAAATCTATCGCGTCGGCGCGGACGGGCGCGCGGCCGAATATTTCGATCCGCCGGACAAATACATCTGGTCCCTCGCCATGCTCGCCGACGGCGCGCTCGCGGTCGGAACCGGCGACAACGGCAAGATTTACCGCGTCCGCGCCGCCGGCGCGAAGCCCGAAGAGTCTTTGCTGATCGACGTCAACGAGACGCATGTCATCTCGCTCGCGCTCGATCCGCAGGGCCAATTGATTGCGGGGACCGATCCGGGCGGGCTGGTTCTGCGCGTCTCGCCGGAGGGCAAGGCGTTTGCGCTCTTCGATTCGCCGCTGCGGGAGATTCACTCGCTGGCCGTCGCGCCGGACAATTCGATC
>JBOGOY010000706.1:0-3081 GCA_050748185.1 Pyrinomonadaceae bacterium | reverse complement strand
CCGCGACACTCTGTTCGAGATGTGCGAAGGCGGCCCGCAGCCGCCGCTCGAACTCTTCGCGCGAGACGACGCCGAGTTGCGTCTCGGGGTTGTGGACGTAGTACACGTCGAGCGTCTCCAGCCCCATGTTGCGGCGCGACTGTTCAATCTGGTGCGCGAGGTAACTGGGCGTCATGCAGTGGCTGCCGGCCGCGAAGTCTGAAAGCTCCGCGACGCCGGGGCGGACGAAAGTCTCTTCGAGATATTGACGCACGCCGGCCTGCCCCGCCGGAGGCGCGCCGTCGAAAGGCAGGTAGCCGCCTTTAGTGCAGACGACGATCTCATCGCGCCCAAACTCGCCGGCGTCAAGCAGATTTCGGAGCGCCGCGCCGATCGAGCGCTCGCTGCGCTGGAAACGGTAGTTGGCCGCCGTGTCGATCACGTTCGCGCCGAGTTCGACCGCGTGGCGGACGGCCTCGGTGTAATTGCGATCCGTCTCTTCGTCCCACTGGCCGAGGTAAGTGCCGATGCCGACCGACGAGAGCCAGAGATTCTGCTCGGGGCGGAAGTGACCTTCGGCGGCCGACTTTTCTCTGAGCATCCGTTGGCGGTAACGCTCGGTCCCTTCGCGCGTGGCGTGACCTGTGATCGTCATATGAAGTCTCCGAAAGTCAGTAGTCGGACGCAGTGTAAATTGATACGGCAGCGTGAGCCGACTATATCGGAGCGGTTCACAAATCAAAAGCGAAATTATAAAGCTGAGACCCGATGGAGCCGGGGCGACTCGATCGGGTCTTCCTTTCTCCGCACGCGATACCGCTTTGGCCTCGCGGGGTCGTATGGTAGGTTTGCGCCACACGATCACCTTGTCTGCGGAGGCGGCAGCAGCAGATGTCTGCTTTCCTGTTCGACTGGCGCGGGTACGCGGGGACGCGGGCCGAAAAGTTTTACAAGGCGACGCTCTGGCAGGGCGCGCACTCGACGGTTGGACTTAACTGCTTGGAGCCGGGGCAAGTGCAGAGTGTCCACGCTCACGAGGGAGCCGACAAGTTCTATTTCGTGTTGGAGGGGCGCGGGCGCTTTACGGTTGGCGCGGAAGAGTTCGAGGCCGGAGAGGGCGCGCTCGTCGTCGCGCCGGCTGGCGTCGCGCACGGCGTCTCGAACGCGGGCGACGCGCGCCTGTCGCTGTTGGTCTCCATCGCGCCAAGCGTCGGGTGAAAGACTGTGGTTGAAACGCGGGACCAGTTACTGAACGAAGACGACGGAGCGCCGGAGCGCCGCGCCTCTTCGCTCGACATCACGCCCGAGGAATTGAGCGCGCTCGCGTCGGGCGCCGACGAATTGGTGCGCGAATACTTCGCGCGGGTCGCGGGAATGCCCGTCTTCCCGGCCGCTTCGGCGGCGGAGATCGCGGCGTGGCTGCCGGTCGAGTTGCCCGCGGAGCCCGAGTCGCTCGACGCCCTGCTCGAAGACTGCCGCCGCGTGATGCAGCACAGTCGCCATAACGGCCACCCGCGCTTCTTCGGCTACATCGCCTCGCCCGCGACCCCCGTCGGCGCCTACGCCGATCTCATCGCCTCGGCCCTCAATCAGAACGTGACCGCGTGGCGCTCGGCCCCGGCGGCGACGCAGATCGAGAAGACTGTGGTGCGCTGGCTTGCGTCGCTCATGGGCTACGCCGAGGGAGCCGGGGGCTTGCTGACGAGTGGCGGCTCGGCCGCCAACTTGAACGCGCTCTACGTCGCGCACCGCGTCAAAGCGGCCGAAGCGTTGGGCGCGGGGCATGTCGCGCTGAAGGGTTTGTGCGCCGCGCCGCAGCCGTTCACGCTCTACGTCTCGGCCGAAGCGCACCTGTCGCTTGCGAAGGCGGCTGACGTGCTGGGCCTCGGTCGCGAGCAGGTGCGCGTCGTCGAAACGGACGCACGCCTGCGGATGGACGTGCGACTTTTACGCGAGCGGATCGAGAGCGATCTGCGCGACGGTTACCGCCCCTTCTGCGTCGCGGCCAGCGCGGGCACGGTCGGCACGGGCGCGGTCGATCCCCTCAAAGAGATCGCGTCGGTGGCGCGCGAGTTCGGCCTCTGGTTTCACGCGGACGGAGCCTACGGCGCGCCGGCCGC
The DNA here is from genome assembly GCA_050748185.1 of Pyrinomonadaceae bacterium. Taxonomy (GTDB): domain Bacteria; phylum Acidobacteriota; class Blastocatellia; order Pyrinomonadales; family Pyrinomonadaceae; genus JACCRA01. Next base: position 982 of record JBOGOY010000706.1, on the reverse strand, counting down.
ACTGGACCAGTCGAAGCGCGCATTATTCGCAGGGATCGAGATGGCCGATTCGGTCACGCTCGATCCGCACAAGTGGCTCTACACGCCGGTGGATTGCGGCTGCCTGCTGTTGCGCGAGTCGCATCGCGCGCGCGCCGCGTGGGCCTCGGACGAGGCCGGCTACATCAAGGTCTTCGAGCAGTCGGACGACGAGCAGTTCGCCTTCTGGGACTACGGCATCGAGTTGTCGCGCCGCTTCCGCGCATTGAAAATCTGGTTACTCTTGCGCTACTACGGCGCGCGGCGCGTCGCCGAGGCCGTCAGCGAAGACAACCGCCTCGCCGCCTACATGGCGGAACTGGTCCGGGCGGCGGACGACTTCGAACTACTCGCGCCGGTCGAATTGAGCATCTGCTGCTTTCGCTACGCTCCGCCCGCGGCGCGAGAGGCTCTAGCGGCGGCTGCGACCGAAGAGGAGCGCGCGCGGCTCGAAGCCGAACTCGACGATCTGAATGCTCGCGTGGCGCATGCCGTGCAACGCGGCGGCCGCGCCTACCTGTCGAGCGCGATCGTCCGCGGGCGCTTCGCGTTGCGGGCCTGCGTCGTCAACTTTCGCACGACGCGCCGCGACGTGGCGCTGACGCTCGATGTCGTGCGCGACGCGGCGCGCGCGGCGCGGACGGGTTAAGATAACTTCGTGATTCAACCGGAACATCAGGAAGAAGAGGCGGCGGGCCGCGCCTACGAGCACGAGTTGAAGGTCGCCGTCGAACTCGCGCGCGGGGCGGGGGCGGCGGCGCTCGCGCACTACGGCGGGCCGCTCCGCATCGTCCACAAAAGCGAGAACGACGATCCCGTGACGCAAGCCGACCATGCGGCCAACGATGTGATCATCGCCGGCCTGCGACGGGAGTACGCGGACGACGGCCAGCTCTCCGAAGAGACGACCGACACGGTGCGTCGCCACGACACGCGGCGCGTGGGGACGATCGATCCGATTGAC
>JBOGOY010000705.1:0-3087 GCA_050748185.1 Pyrinomonadaceae bacterium | reverse complement strand
GTTTGTTTAGTGCTCTACCGCATTCTTCTGCTTGTTCTGTTGCTGTAGATTCAGCAGGGAGCCATCATAGAGGGTTGTGACGATCCGCGTGACGATGCCCCCGAGCAGCCCTTCGTCAACCGCGAACTGGAGCCGCACCTTTTGCCCGGTCAGGCTTGTCAGCCGCGCGCGCAAGCTTTCCTGAACCGTTTCTGGCACGGGATGCGCGGTAGTGACGTGCGCCGAGACGACGCCGGCCCGCTCGTCGAGTGCTTTGGCAAAACTCTTATTGATTTCACCCAAATCGGGAAGCCGGTGATTTTGCAGCAGAACCTGCAGGAAGTTTGCCGTTGTCTGGCGCAGGCGGACGCGCGCGACGAGGGCTTTGAGCACACTGCGTTTCTGGTCGTAGGGAATGGTCGGGTTGCGGAAAACTTCGAGCAGTTCGGGGCTGGACTGCACCATCCGATCCCAAGACGTCAATTCGTCTTGCACTTCGCGCGCTTCGCCCTGCGCCGTCACCACCTCTGCCAGCGCCGCAGCATAGCGGCGAGCCATCGTCTGCACGCTCAACGCCCCACGCCCTCCAGCTCTCGAATGTAATCACTCATCAAGCGCGCGTCGTCTTCAGGACGGATATTCCGGCGCAGCATCTCCTCAGCCAGCCCCACACTCTGCTCGGCGGCGAAGCGGCGCAAATCCTGCCGCGCGGCTTTAGTCGCCATATCAATTTCGCGCCGCGCCTGTTCACGCACTTTCCGCACCTCTTCCTCAGTAGAGAGCGCGAGCCGTTCACTCTCGGCCGCAGCTTCCCGCTGCGACTGTTCGCGGACGGCCGCTACTTCAGCGTCGAGGCCCGCCAATCTCGCGTTCACTTCTTCGAGCTTAGCCAGAGCGGCGTTGCGCTCTTCCTGTGCGCGTATCAACTCGCGTCGGATCGTTTCGCGCCGGACGCGCATGGCCTCGCTGAGTGGGCGGCGGAGGGCATAGGCCAGCAGGCCGACGAAAACGAATAAATTAATAAACTTCCAAAATTCGAAACCCGGATAGTTGTACCAAGAGGTAGAACCGGGGGCGCCCGCCAAAAGAATGAGGATGGCGTTTAGAATGAGTATCATAAATCAGACTAACTAAACCGTCCGGGTTTTACGATTCAGTAGATTCCCCAACGGGGCGGCGCAAAATCTGAGTGGTAATCTGTGCGGCGATCCGCTCAGCCTCACCGTTCAGTGTCTCGCGCGCCGCTTGAGTCTGCGTCGTGATGACACCCTTCTGAGACTCAATCGTCTCCGTCATCTCGCTTCGCATTGCTTCTAATTGCGACTGCCGCTCCTGCATGGCTGCGGCCCGTCCTTGCTCCAATCGGTGATAGCCTTCGATTCGGGCTTCGCGTAACGTGTTCTCGTAGCGATTTAAGTTCTCGTCGATTTGCTTCAGGATACCGTGAGCTTCGCCTGAACGGCCGCGCGTATGCCGCTCGCGTTCTTCCAAAATACGATTGATCGGGCGAAAAAGCGTCGCATTCAGCACATACACCATGAATATGATGATGGCAATGTGAAGGAATAGCGTGCCGTCCGGTACGAGTTGAATGGAGCTTTCAGCGAAACCCAGAAAAAACATAAGGCTCACAGTTTTTGACAAACCGGGTCGCTGCGACCCATGTGCAGTATGTTCAGAAATCCACGCGCATCAAAAGATAAAAACTCTAACACCCAATTTCACAAACAGTCAAGGAAGCACCAAAACTATCGGCATTACCTATTTGGCTGCTCGATTTTGGACAGCAATTATCGAGTGTGTGGCCGAAACATTGAGCAAAAGCACCCGTAACTATTTTGAGTAGCGACGCTCAGATGCGCATTGGCATGACGATATATTTATACTCGTAATCAGCGTCCGCGGCAGGGCGCAACAGGGCTTGCGAGTTACCGTCTTTAAACTCGAAAGCGATCTGACCTTCTCCCGCGATGTTCAGAAAATCTTGCAGATACTGAGCGTTGAATCCTATCTCCATTTCATCGCCATCATATTCGGTGGCGACAGATTCACGCGCCTCTCCTTCTTCGGCCGTCTGCGAACTGATATGCAAATTGCCAGAGACAAGGTGCAGTCGGATGGCGTGTGAACGATCATCCGCCATCAGTGCCACTCGACGTATAGCCTGACCTAAAGCCGCGCTATCAAATAGCGCGCTCTTATCATTACTTTTCGGGATGACCATTTCATAGTTAGGAAACTGCCCAGCTAAGGTGCGCGAAATCAGAAGATGTGGTCCTACCTCGAAGTAAATATGGTTTTCGTCCGTCGCAAGCCCAATGTCGCCTTCGTGTGAGGCGGTGAGTTTAATCAGCGCATCGAGAGTTTTCCGTGGGATTAAGGTATCCACATCACCGTTTGCTCCGCCCGAAGTTAAATCCTTCCGCTCGATGTAAGCCAGACGATGTCCGTCAGTCGTCACCATGCGCGCACTTACCTTATCCAGCAGAAATTTAGCACCGGATAGTGTGTAGCGCGATTCCTCTAACGTGATGGCGAAGATGGTGCGTTTAATAAATGTCTCGAATACATTTGCCGGAAGTTGGATCGACGCTGAACGAAATGCCGGGAGTTCAGGAAAACTATCCCGCTCAACGCCGGCGATACGAAAACTGGAGCGTTCGCACTTCACAGCGACCCAGTTATTCTCTTCCTTCCGAAAACTAACTGGCGCGTCTGGCAGCACGCGTGCGATATCAAACAACTTACGCGCGTTGACACACATTGAGCCGACGGTTTTTATTTCTGCCTCTGTCTCACATCGCAGCGTCGTATCAAGGTCAGTCCCCGTTATTCGAAGTTTGTTACCGTTTACGGATTCGATAAGGATGTTAGAAAGTACAGGTATTGTATTCTTCTTCTCGACGATACCTTGTACAAAGCCAAGTTCCTTTTGTAAGAAATTTTTGCCGATGCTGAATTCCATCTTCCTTCTCCTCACTTTTCAATCAATGACGTGAACATACTATAATTCAATTTTCGCCATTTTCTTATTCCTCTAATATAAATCCTCTATTTATATATCTAGTAGTAGTAGTAGTAGCTGTGGAAATGTGGAAAACCCACTTA
>JBOGOY010000704.1:0-3088 GCA_050748185.1 Pyrinomonadaceae bacterium | reverse complement strand
TCAACCGGGGCGCGACTCCGCGGCAAACCGAACGGCTGCACGCCAACGCGCCCTCTCTGAGGCTCGTCATTGTGAACACCGCGCGTCTTACTGACCGGTCAATCATGAAGAAAGTAATTTAGTATCCGTGGCCCGGCGCCCGCTCAGCGCATATTACTGGCGTTTTCCCGCCCTCAGACTTTCACCCGCGACGGCATGTGATTTGAAGATTGTGTCGACGGGAGTGACTTGGGCGATTCGGGAGACCAACCCTCCCTATCCGGCCAGAGAGCCGAAACGGCCCCAAGGACTCCATCACTTCGCATCCGGTTTGTTCACTATGAGCACCAACGTAGCAGCTTTACCTCGCCACCAGATAGTGCCGCCACCCGGCCCGGCCGCAGGCGTCAGCAACAGCCCTCTTGGCCGCCGCCTCGGCGCTGCTGGCGCTTCCACCTTCCGCCACCCTCTCGCCCCGGCCCGGCTCTCCGCGCCGCTTGAGGAACTGCTCGCCGGTCTCAACCCGTACCCGACCGGCAAGTTGATGCGTCATGCCTTCACCGAACTCGCGCGCCTGCTCGACTACCTGCGCCTCGCCGAAGACAACTTTCGGCAGGACCGGTTGATGCTCGCCACGTCCTCGGTTCTCAAGCGCGTGCGCGGCGAGGCGGTCGCGCTGGTCGGCTTTATCGAGTCGCTGGTGCCGCGCGCGGAAGAGATCGGGCGGCCGATCCGCGAAGCCTTCGACAGCATCGGCTACGCGATCACGCATGAACTCAACCGCGTCTTCAACGTCGAACTCACCGGCCTCGAAGGCGAGACGCAGCCGGCGCGCGTCCGCGGCCGGCTGGAGAGCGTGCACGGGCTGCTGACGAACTGCTTTCAACAGTCGCTGATCACGCTCGCCAGAATCTTCGTTCCGGAATTCGACGAGAGCCACGCCTTCGCCGATCTGCCTACCCAGCGCGAACAATCGCTTGCGCTCGCACAAGATCTCGACAACTTGGTCAAGTTCGCGCAGCGCGCCAGACGTAAACGCGACCCGTTCGACCTCGCCGTGCTGACCGAACACCTGAGGCGCTTCCGCGAAGGCAGCTTGCGCTACCTGAGGTACTCGGACCGCACGAGCTGTGAACGGCTCATCGAGCAGATCACGGCGTCGCATAAAGCCGGGCAAGCCCCGCCGTTGCTGGACGACTTATGCTGCTTTCTGGAGACGCTGCTCATCCAGATCAGACATCGCAGCGTCCTCGCCGCCGTACAGAACCAAGTGCCCGTAACGGAGGCATAGGCCGCCCGTCCGAGCACACGAATTTCCCGTCCCTCGCCCTTTCCCTGCGGCAAAGCCGCAAAGCGCACAAGGCCATCGGCCCGCGTCTTTGCGGCTTTTTCGTGCCTGCGGCTCGGCCCCCGAAAGAGGCCGACTGACATTCCGACTCACTTCAACGTCAGCGCCTTCGCCTCGACGCCTGCATCGAGCAGCCCCGCCACGTCTTTGAGCGTGACCGTGCCGTAATACCAAGAGCCAGCCGCCGCCGCCTCGGCGTAAACCGCCTTGTAGATGTCGTAATAGCTGCGCCGGCCGTCCACGAAGTTGAAGACCTCGTCGCGCATCAAACCGTGCAGACCCGTGCGAAAGCGCACGTTCTGGCGGTTGTCGAAATAGGCCGCGAGGGTCGGCGCATTCACGGGGACTTTCTTCGCGGCGGCCTCTTCTTCGGCGCTCAGGCGAGCGGGCGCAGGGGTCTTGCCGTGCACTTGGCGGTAGTAAGTCTGCAAGTCCGCCGTTAACTCTGCTTCCCGACCTTTCACGCGCGCGACGAACTCGTCCACGAGCCCGAGCATCTGGGCGTTGCCGCCGGCGAAGACGCGCATCGAGTTCAGTGCGCGCTCCTCGCGCCTCGTGCCCTGTTCGACGATGGCACTCGCGTGCTTCCAACTCTCCTCGGGCGTCCCACGCTCGTCGCGCAGCAGCCCCAACGCGACCCGGAGATCGTTGGCGAGACGTCTGGTCCCTTGAGCGAAAGTTTCGGCGGCGAGCGTCGGCACGCTCGCGTCTTTAGCGAACGCGAGGTAGTAGGCAATCGAGCCGATGAGGAAGTTATTGCGGCGCAGTTGCGTCTGATCGATCTTGTCGAGGTCGTCGTCCGAAGAGTGGATGAAGTCGTCGTCCCAGTTGATCAAGGCGACCGCCGGCACGCCAACCGCGCCGTCGACGAAGCACATGTGATCCGAAGAGCCGAAGTATGGAACGAAGCGCGCGTTGTAGCCTTGGCGCGAGCCGCGCGTCGCGTAGAGGGGTCGGGTGTGCGGGCGCGGCAGGCCGCCCTGCCGGCTGGCGGCGAGAAAGCCGTTGTTGGTGTTGATGACGTAAGTACCGATCGACTCGAAGACGGCGTCGAGGTAGGAAGTTCGCGAGTGGGGCGCGTGGATCAGGTGCTGGACGCGGCTGCCCAACGCCTGATTCGCGCCGGTCATGTCCTGATGGACGTTCGCCAGCAGCTTTTTCGTCTCTTCGGGGTGGTCTTGAAAGTAGCGGTACTCGGAATAGATTTCGTCGGTCCACCAGAAGCGGATGTCGCGTTCGGGGCGCGGCATCTTGCCCTCGCGGATCAGCTTGTTGAAGGTGCGCGCCAGTTCCAGCAAATTCCCGCAGCCGCTGCCGTCGTCGTTGGCCGAGCCCTGCTCTTCCTGCAAATGCGCGGTCAACACAATCTGCTGGTCGCGATGTTTCGTGCCGCGAATCCAGCCTTCGACAAAGCCGGTGCGCCCCGGCACTTGCGTGCCGATCTCTGTGTCAACCTTCGCCTTCAGCAAGAGACGGCCGCCCTTGGTCCGCTTGCCCGTCCCGAACAGGTCGTGCGTCGCGTCGGTCGAGAGGATGCGGCGGAGCGTGTCGCCTTTGCGCGGTGAGAGGACGAAGGCGAAGGTGCCTTTCTTGCCGACCGGCGGATTAACATTGATGCGGCTCCACCCGATCTGGTCCGGGTAGTCCAGAGGGTTCTTGCTCTCCGAAGGGGCGTAGGTGACGACGCCGACCGCGCCCTTCGCGTACACCGCGTTCTGCACGGCGACGCCCGGCGGCGCGCTCGTCAGCACGATCTTACCT
>JBOGOY010000703.1:0-3091 GCA_050748185.1 Pyrinomonadaceae bacterium | reverse complement strand
ATATTAGAGCCTGCGGAGCAGGCGACAGACAGCGGCGCGCTCACCGCGTCAAGCCTCTGCCGCCCGTTTCACGGGCTTGAGTGTTTTTTCAACCCGCGACCCCGGACTCCGCTCTCGCTCCGTCCGGGGCTTTAATCTGGCCGTCCGGTGTCGCGGACTCGTTGTGCCGTGTTCCCGTCACCCGCCTCTCGCGAAACATGAGTTACAAGTTAATCTATCGCCGATGATGAAGGTGATGAATGAGCTTTGATGGGTAGGTGCGGCTGGCCGATTTCTAAAGTTGGCGGGCAGTTAAGACAGAGCACGTTCTTCGCCGCGTATCCTAACCACTGGTGCGCTTCCTGCCGCATCATCTGCACGTACTCGGGATTGATGTCGAACAAGACGAACCGCCGCCCCAGACCGGCGGCGGCTGCGCCGACCGTGCCGGACCCGGCAAACATATCCAAGACCACGTCGCCTTGAAATGAATAATAACTAATAACTTTTTGGGCGAGTTCTAAAGGAAAGGCGGCCGGGTGTTTCGAGTTGGTTTTAGGTTGAATGCGCCAGACGTTCGTGCGCTCGTAATCGTCACCGATCTTCGAGGCGGCAACCGCCTCTTTATCCGAATGATGACGGATGTGCCAGTCAATCAACACATCAGTCCGCTTGCGGTAAACCAGTACGTATTCCGTCACCGGCACGGCCTTATATTGAAGTGGATTGCGATCGGCTGCGAAGCGGCGGCCTCTGCCCGTCGCCCACCCCGCGCCTTCCGGCTTCATCCAAATCAGGTCATCAATAAAATCATAGCCTTCTTCAATGAAGATGCGATGTAGATCAAAAGGGACGGCGATGCGTTTGGATGACTCGTTGCGGCTGGCGCGGCGCAGCAGCACCGGCGCACAGTTGATCACAAAGAAACGCCCTTCATTCAGCACGCGATGAACGCGCTTGATGACTTGGCGCATCTTGAACAGATATTGCTCATACACTTCGTAGTCGCTGTATTGCGGCCGGGCGTTGAAGTACGGAGGCGAAGTGAAAACCAAATCAACCGATGCGGCGGGCATCTCGTCAATCAGTTCGACGCTGTCGCCCAAGCCGATTGTGTTCCGCAGCGTCGAAACGGGGTACGACACGTTACGGCGATTTTTCGTCAGCCGCACTTCATCTTTTTTAAGCAGCCGCGCTTCGAGCATCTCCGGTTTGGTCGTCTTCTCAAACAGAATTTCCGTCGTGTAAGCGTTAATGACAACCTCGCCTATTTTCATGCCGCCGGTAGCGGAACAGACGGGAACGCGCCAGACGTGATAGCGGTCATCCACTTCGGGCAGCCCCAACGTCGTCACCTGAGAGAGTTCGATTTCGGATAACCACGAGAGGGTTATTTCTTTCGCCTGAGCCACTGTCGTCACTAAATAATTTCTGGTTTGAGAGATGAGGGGTTTGCTTCGTGACATAGGCCAAATTTAACAGAGCCGGGTGTGTTGTCAATGTTTGTGCTGGAGGCATTTCATTCTCAGAAAGTTAACGTTAGCCGCGGGGTGAGCAGAGCGCAAAGACCGGTTCGTCTCCCGCCTTTGATACCCGCTTGACAGTCCGCGCGGCCGTCACCTAGTCTTGAATTCGCTTGTTCGGCGCGCTTTTATGCCCGCCGGCATACATTTCAGCAGCCTGCGATGGGCTTTTCTGGTTTCCATTCACCTTTAACCATTTAACAAGTTGCTATGCTTAAAAACGAACTGACAGAGTTGATTCAGTCGCGCGGCGCGCACATCGGCGTGATCGGCTTGGGGTACGTCGGCCTGCCTTTGGTCGTCGAATTCGCGCGTAAAGGGTTTCACGGGATCGGCTTCGAGGTGGACGCCTCTAAAGCCGAACGCATCAACAAGGGCGAGTCCTACATCGGCGACGTGCCTTCGGAGCACGTCAAGGAATTGGTTGAAGCCGAGCGGTTGCACGCGACCACCGATTTTTCGGAACTGGCGCGCTGCGATGCGATCATCATCTGCGTGCCGACGCCGCTGCGTAAAACCAAAGAGCCGGACATCTCTTACATCCTCGCCGCCGCCGAGCAGATTCAGAAATACCTGCGGCGCGGCCAGTTGATCATCCTCGAATCGACCACCTATCCGGGCACGACCGACGAGGTGCTGCTGCCGATCCTCGAAGAGCGCGGCTTCAAGCTCGACGAAGACCTGCTGCTCGCCTTCTCGCCCGAGCGCGTGGACCCCGGCAACCCGCAGTTCCAGACGCACAACATCCCGAAGGTCGTCGGCGGTTGCACCGACGATTCGACCGAGGTGGCCGCCGCGCTCTACGGCCAGATCGTTAACAACGTCCACCCGGTCACGTCGGCCCGCGTCGCCGAAGCGGCAAAACTGTTGGAGAACACATTCCGCGCCGTCAACATCGGCATGGCGAACGAGATGGCCCGCCTCTGCTACGCCCTCAACATTGACACGTGGGAAGTCATTCGCGCGGCGGCGACGAAGCCTTTCGGCTTTATGGCCTTCTACCCCGGCCCCGGCATCGGCGGCCATTGCATCCCTTTGGACCCACACTACCTTTCGTGGAAGGCCCGCCAGCACGGCTTCGATTCGCGCTTCATTAGCCTCGCCGAAGAGGTCAACTCGCGGATGCCGGAGCACGTCGTAACTCTCGTCGCCGACGGGCTGAACGACGACCGCAAGGCGATGAACGGCGCGCGCGTGCTGCTTCTCGGCGTCGCTTACAAGAAGGACATCGACGACGTGCGCGAAAGCCCCGCCCTGTCGATCATCGATCGGCTGCGCGCCAAAGGCGCCGACGTGCGCTACCACGATCCGTTCGTCTCGGAGGTGAGCTTTGAAGACGCGCACACCGTCGGCGGCGGCGACCCGCTCCACTCCGTCGAGTTGACGGACGAAGAATTGAAAGCGGCCGACTGCGTCGTGATCGTTACCGACCACAGCGGCGTCGATTACAAGCGCGTCTGTGCCCACAGCAAACTGATCGTGGACACCCGCAACGCCCTCGGCGGCGACCTGCGCCGCGACGCCTCCGCGCGGATTATTCGGTTATAAGTCCAAAGTCCAAGGTCCAAAGTCCAAAGTCGGAAGCCTGT
>JBOGOY010000702.1:0-3096 GCA_050748185.1 Pyrinomonadaceae bacterium | reverse complement strand
GGGCGGGACCGTGCTGTTGGACCCGGCCGTCTTCCGCCGGCAGAAAACCGATGCGTTGACGGCGTTGCTCGTCGGCGAATCGATCGCACGCCTGTGGATCGGTGGGGGCGTGCCGGTCAGGGGCGATGCCGTCGGCGTGTTGCGCGAAGGGTTGGCGCGTTACCTCGCAACGCAATTTATCGAAAGCCATTTCGGGCGCGAAGCGGCTGATGGCGAACGTCAGCGCGAGCGCCTTGCCTACGCGGCGGTGGCGCGGCGCGACGCCCCGCTGTCGCTGACCACGCCGCTCGAACCGACCTACTACTTGACGGTCGCCAATAAGGGCGCGATGGTCTGGCGTCTGGTCGAACGCGCGCTCGGACGCGAAGTTTTCTTCGGCCTGCTGCGGGCGGAGTTGCAGAGCGGACGCGAGGCCACGGGATTGACGCTCGCGGGCCTGCGCGCGGCCGCGGCCCGGACGGGCAACACGGGCGTGAAAGGCCTGCTCGACGCGGCTCTGGACCAGCCGACCGAGGCCGACCTGCTCGTCGGGCAGCCGCAGCAGCGCGGGGCGGGCGAATGGGTTGCGGCGCTGCGGAACAACGGACCCGTGGACGCGCAGGTCAGCGTCGCGGCGTGGGCCGAGGGGGGCGAGCGTCTCGCGTTTGATATTGTCATCCCGGCGCGCGACTTCGCCGAGGCGCGGTTCAAGTCGAACGCTAAAATCGTCCGTGCCGAAATTGACCCGGACAAGCTGTATCCGCAACTCGATTACACGAACGACCTCGCGCCGCGCGGCCCCGCACCTGAAGAGGCCGTCGAAGAAGCGACGCGTGCCCTCGCCGCGCAGGAGCCGGCGCGCGCCGAGCAGTTAGCCCGCGAAGCCCTTGTGCGCGCGCCCTTGATGCAGGACTTACGCATCCTCCTTGCCCGCGCGCTCCTCGAACAGAACAAGCTCGATCAATCCGAGCGCGAGTTTCGCGCCGCGCTCGAAGAACGTCTGCCACTGTCCGCGACCCTCGCGTGGGCCAATGTCGGCCTCGGCGAACTCGCCCTGCGCCGGAATCAACCGGCGGAGGCCGCTCGTTTCTTCGACGAGGCGGTGCGGGCCGAAGGTGGCTACGCCGCGACGTTCCAAGCGCGGCTCTCACGCCTCAAGGCCGAGGCGGCCGCGAACAAAGCGCCCGCGCCAGAAGAAGCGGTGAAGCAAATGGTCAACCAACTCGACCTCGCGATCCGGGGCGGCCGGAAGGCGGAACTCGACGCCTTCGTGCTGCCCGGCGAACTCGTCAACTTCTCGAAAGGCATCGTCGGTAGCCAGCCCGAAGTCTGGCAGACGCGCCTGCTGCGTACCGAATCGCTCGGCGCGGACAGGGTCGCGGCGGATGTGTCCGTGACGGCCAAAATCCTCGGGCGCGACCAGTCCGGCCCGGCCGTGTTCGTCTTCTCACGTGCCGGCGGCGGGCTGAAGCTTGTCGAGATTCCGATCTTCGAAGTGCGCTAAGGAAGGGATGAGGGCGGAGGGATGAGGGATGAATGAAGAGAGCTATGAGTCAGAAGTTGAGCAACGAGGAAGTGACGTGAAAGATAAAACGGCTGTGGTAACACGCCGGGCCGCCGATCACTCTTCCTCCGCGTCATCCCTTATCCCTCATCCCTTATCTCTCGAAATCGAGCAGCGGGCGGCGCGCGTCAAACTACTGTTGCTGGACTGCGACGGCGTGCTGACCGACGGGCGCATCACGCTGCTCGGCGAGGGCGACGAGCAGAAGAGTTTTCACACGCGCGACGGCCACGGCCTTGTGCTGCTGCACCGCGCGGGCCTGCGCTCGGGCATTATCTCGGGGCGCACCTCGTCGGCGGTCGAGCGGCGCGCACGCGATCTCGGCATCGGCTATGTGCGGCAGGGAACGTGGAACAAGATCAAAGACTTCCGCGAAGTGCTTGAGGCCGCGGGCGTCTCGGAACAGGAAGCGGCCTACGTCGGCGATGACGTGACCGACGTTCCGCTGATGCGTCGCGTCGGCCTCTCGGTCGCCGTCGCCGACGCGGGCGAGGAGACGCGCGCCGCCGCACACTACATCACGCAACTGCCCGGCGGCTTCGGCGCGGTGCGTGAGGTGTGCGAGTTGCTCCTGAAAGCTCAAGGGCGTTGGGCGGATTTGATGAAAAGATATTTGGAAGGGTGATGGATTACTTAGATCGGATTTCAGTTGAGTGTCCGTCAAGTTGAGGTTCACCGCCGAGGCGCAGAGAAGCTCAGAGGGCAGCAGGTTCTCTCTCTGCGCCCCTCCGCGGTTCTCCGCGCCTCGGCGGTTAAGGCTGTGACCTGACACGCGATTGAAAACCGATCTAAATCATCATTGACGAATGCGTGGCAGCGACCGCACCTGACCACAAGGACACGAATGGCACGAAGAAGGCGAAGCATTGGAGCCGGGGGCGACGTTGAGACTTGGTCTTAACGTCGTGTCTTTCGTGCCCTTCGTGGTTTATTACCCCGGCATACGCTCCCCATGTTGATATTGTTGACTGAGCCTCAGCAGGTTCGTACTTCTCCGGTGTTTACGTTCCCGCCACCGCCTACTTCCGTCGCTTACCCGTTTTAGCTTTGGTCCCTTTCAGCGCCTCGCGCCGTGCTTGTGCGGCGCTCGTCACCTGCGCGAAATATTCGCGGCAGAGTTTGACGAAGGTCTGACTGACGGGCGAGTGGTAACCGCCGGTCAGGTAGGCCAAACCCAATTCGGAATTGATGTGCGCCCCCTCGATCCACCAGCGCACCAGACGCCCCTCGGCGATCTCTCCGAGCGCCGATTGGAACGGCACGATGCCGACGCCCATGCCTTCCTCCACCATCCGGATGATCGCCGACAGCCGGCTCAACTCCATTGCCACTTTCGGGTGTAGCCCCGCCTGCGCGAAGAATTCGTCAATCAGGCGGCGCGTGTTGCCGCCGCGTTCGCCGAGAATCAGTTTCTCGCCCGCGAGGGCGAAGCTACTGACGACGCGCTGGGCGGCCTGCGGATGTTGCGGGCTGGCGATGGCGATCAGCTCGTCCACGAACAGGCGCTCGGTCTGGACGCCGCGGACCTCCACGGGCAGCGAGACAAAAGCTAT
>JBOGOY010000701.1:0-3101 GCA_050748185.1 Pyrinomonadaceae bacterium | reverse complement strand
GACCACGGCGGCTATCCTCTGAAAGAGGAGTTGAAAACTTTCCTCGCCGAACTCGGCCACCGCGTCCGCGACTTCGGCACGCATTCGACCGACGCCGTCGATTACCCGGACTTCGCGCACGCGGTCGCCCGCGCGGTGTCAGAGGGCGAAGTGGACCTCGGCATCGTCGTGGACGGCGCGGGCGTCGGCTCCGCGATGACGGCCAACAAAGTGCCGGGCGTGCGCGCCGCCGCTTGTTACTCGGCGAAGGTCGCGCGCAACTCGCGCGAGCACAACGACGCCAACGTGCTCACGCTCGGCAGCCAGATGAACACCGCCGAGGAAGTGCGCGACATCGTGCGCGTCTGGCTCGCGACGGAAATATCCGAAGAGCGGCACAAGAAGCGCGTCGCGAAGATCGAGGCGGTCGAGCGGCAGTACAAGCGTTAGGCGGCGACCGAGCTTCGGCCGCCGGTTAAGGGACCAAGGGGAGGCGCAGGATGAAAGTATTCGTCAGTTGGTCGGGCGAGGTGAGCCACGCGCTGGGCCGGCTCCTGAAAGAATGGCTCCCGAACGTGGTGCAGGCGGCCGAGCCGTACCTTTCTTCGGAAGACATCGACAAGGGCGCGTGCTGGTTCGCCGACGTGATGCGCGAGTTGGGAGAATCTGATTTTGGAATCATCTGCCTGACGCGCGAGAACGTAAACGCGCCGTGGGTGCTGTTCGAGGCCGGCGCGCTTTCGAAAAGAATTGAGCAGTCGCGCGTCGTCCCGCTGCTCGTCGATTTATCGCCTGCGGAGGTGAAAGGTCCGCTCGCGCAGTTTCAGTCGGCCACGCTCTCAGAACATGAGTTGTACAAGCTGGTCGTCGCGGTGAACAAGTGTCTGCCGGGCGGCGGTCTCAAGGAGCAACAGGTCGAGGCTGCTTTCGATAAATGGTGGCCTGACTTGCGGCGTGGTCTGGAGACGCTACCGCGAGCGCGCCGCCACGGTGCCGGGAAGTTGAAAGTGCGTCGCAGGCGAGAGGTCGCGGAGCAAAGTCTTCGCAACGTCCTCAGTCCCTCCCACCCAACACGCGGCCCGCGGCCCGACGTGGAAGTGCTGAACCCGCGGCTGCGTCCCGGCCCCGTCTTCAGAGATATTCAGTCCGCCATCGAAGGCAGACGCAAGCCCCTGCTTGCGCTCACCCTCGACGGCCTGAGTTGCTTTAGCGTCGGCCGGGGCGACACGCTGCACCTGACGTTCGATCCGGATTCGGAGCACTTAGCGGAGAGCGTCTCCCGGCCGGAGAACCTGCAAGCGCTGCGCGAAGCAAGTCGAGAGGTGCTGGGCCGCGAGATGGACGTGCGCGTGTCCGTAACTGCATGATGACCCATGAAGGGCCTAAAATCATCGCCATCGCCGGGCCGAATGGTGCGGGGAAATCCACCTTCGCCCCTTTCATGCTGCGGGATGAGTACGGACTTAAAGAATTTGTTAACGCGGACACCATCGCGCAGGGATTGTCAGCCTTCGCTCCTGAAAAGGTCGCTTTCAAAGCCGGGCGAATTATGCTCGGACGTGTACATGACCTTGCCGCACAGCGGGTCAGCTTTGCGTTCGAGACTACGTTAGCAAGTCGTTCTTACGCGCGTTGGGTGGAGAACTTGCGCCGACAGGGGTATGAATTCAATCTCATGTTTTTGTGGCTGCGTAGTCCTGAACTCGCAGTACAGCGAGTTCAAGAGCGAGTACGACTAGGCGGACATGACGTGCCGGAAAACGTGGTCCGTCGCCGTTATGCGAAAGGCATCCATAACTTTTTTGAGCGCTACCAAGCGCTGGCCGACTCTTGGGGCGTGTACGATAATTCAAGCCAGAACAACCCTCGACTCATCGCAAAGGGGAACGGAAGTTTTACTATGATGGTTAACATCGAATCGCTGTGGCAGCGACTCGTCAGGCAAAGATATGAAAGCGGAGCATAAAATACCCGATCAGGTATTCGTCGCCGAGGGCGAGAAAATCGAGCAAATCCTTCGTCGCGCGGTCCGCCACGCACTTCTCTCGCACAAACGGGCCGGGAATCCGGTTGCCGCATGGGAGGACGGCCGGGTGGTGCTGATCCCCGCGGAGGAAATTCAGACTGACGGAGAGGCCGCGGGTCCAAGCAGCGCATAATTAAGAAGTTGGAGTTTTAAGCCGGAGTGTCCGAAGGCAAGTGAGTTGAGAGAAGTTCGAGAGCAAATATTTATGTCGGCTTTACAAAACGGCGAGCTTGAGCGACTCGTCGAGCAAATTACGGATGTCATCGTCGCGCGTCTGAGCGACAACGGAGACGGGCAGGAGCGGATGTGCGGGTGCGGTTCGACCTGCTTCAACCGTTGCCCCGAGCGGATGCAGCGCGTGGTGGACGCGGGCGCGTCGCGCATCGGTTTGATTTTGGGCGAGACGGCCTCGGCGCGCGACTGGGCACGCCTCGTCGATCACACGCTGCTGAAGCCCGAAGCCTCGGAAACTGACATTCGGAAACTGTGTGAAGAGGCGGCGCGGTTCGGCTTCGCTTCCGTCTGCGTTAACCCTTCGTGGGTGCGCGCCGCCGCGTGCCACTTACAGGGGACCAATGTGCCGGTCTGCACCGTGGTCGGCTTCCCGCTCGGCGCGACGCTCGCCGACGTAAAGGCCTATGAGGCGCGGCGCGCCATCACGGACGGGGCGCGCGAGGTGGATATGGTGATCAACATCGGCGCACTCAAGAGCGGCGACGATTGCGCCGTCGAGCAAGACATCCGCGCGGTGGTCGAGGCGTCGCACGAGTACAAGGTTCTGGTCAAAGTGATCATCGAGGCGGCCCTCCTGACAGACGAAGAGAAGGCCCGCGCCTGTCTCGCCGCGCAGCGCGCCGGGGCCGACTTCGTCAAGACTTCGACCGGCTTTGCGAAGGGTGGTGCGACCGTCGCCGACGTGGCGCTGATGCGCCGAACGGTGGGCGCGGGGATGGGCGTCAAGGCGGCGGGCGGCGTGCGGGGCTTGGCGGACGCCCGCGCGATGGTCGAGGCTGGCGCGACCCGCATCGGCGCGAGCGTCGGCGTCAAGATCGCACAGGAGGCCGCCGGCAGTAACGGCGGTGGTAGCACGCAGCCC
>JBOGOY010000700.1:0-3107 GCA_050748185.1 Pyrinomonadaceae bacterium | reverse complement strand
TCGCCGAGTTGCGCGGGGTTTCGTCGCAGCCGGTCGCGGCGGTGGGCGTCGGTGTACCGGGACTCGTCAGCCCGCAGACCGGGCGGGTCATCGTGTCGAGCGACGTGCCGTCGATCGTCCGCAGCGATTTGCAGACCGAGATCGGGCGGGCCGCGGGGCTACCTGTCGTCGTCGAGAACGACGCGAACGCGGCGGCCTACGGCGAGTACGTCGCCGGGGCGGGGCGCGGCAGCCGCAACATGTTCTACGTTACGATCGGCACGGGGATCGGCGGCGCGATCATTTTCGATGGCAAGCTCTGGCGCGGCGACTCGGGCTTCGCCGGCGAGTTCGGCCACATCACGATCGACCCCGAGGGGATTCAGTGCGATTGCGGTAACGTCGGTTGTCTGGAGACGGTCGCCTCCGCGCCGAACATCGTCCGCCGCACGCATGAGCGCCTGTTGCGCGACAGCACCTCGTCACTCTCGCGCCTCGGGATGGCGCAGAGTTTTACCGCCGCTGATGTCGCCCACGCCGCCAACGACGGCGACGACTTCGCCCTGATGATGATCGAGCGCACCGGGCGCTACATCGGCACGGCCGTCGCCGCCGTGATCAACCTCCTCAATATCCAGCGCATCGTCCTCGGCGGCACGATCATGGAGGCCGGCGAACTCATTCTGAGCCCAATCATCCGCGAGGCCGGCCGCCGCTCTTTCCACCCCTGCTTCGAGGCCACACAGATCGTCGCCGCTACGCTTTCGGCCGACGCCGCTCCCACCGGCGCGGCGATGCTTGCGCGCGACGCCTCTTAACAGTCATCTGACCAACGAACATGAACACCGACTTAACCGTTTACTTGCCGGACCAGTTGCGCGAGTTGTCCGCCCCTTAGATGGACCTACCTCAGAACACACCGCTGAGGTTAAATCTTCGGCATTTCGTGGTGTCGCTGCTCGGCAGGACAATCATGTCCGCCAAGTTGAGTCCCCAGCCCCAAAAGTGACAGTTCCGCTGGCAGACGACGATGCGTTGCCAGCGCCCTCTTTTCCAAAAATTTGTAGTTGACAGAACGGGCTTGTCATCTGGTTCCGCGGCTGGGATGATGGACGCGCTATGTTCAGCTTTTTTAATGACAGCGCGGGCGGGTATGGAGGCGGGCGGCACTACCGACTGGTGAGACTGGCCTTCATCTGGGGCGTGTGGACGCTGGTCGGGTTCTTCTTCGCGAGCCAGATTTATTTCTACTTCGCGCAGACGCCGAAGCCGGTAACTTTCGCCAAGGCTCTCGCGTGGCAGGTGACGGCCGTCTACCTGTTCGCGATCTTCACGCCGCTGGTGCTGTGGCTCGCGCGGCGGTATCGGTTGGGCCGGCTCAACTGGTCCCGCAATGCGCTCGTGCACGCGCTGGCGGGCGTCGCCATATCGGCCGTGTGGGCGGCGGGACACGTCATCATCGACAAGTGGTTTGTCGGCAGCCTCAGCCGCCTCACGCCCGGCAGTCTCGCCAACCTCACGTTCGCCAACATCGACAAGGAACTGCTGGTCTACTGGATCATCGTCCTCAGCAGCCACGCGGCCGCCTACTATCAACGTTACCGCGAGGGCGAGTTGCGCGCCTCGCAGGCGCAGTTGCAGGCGCTGAAGATGCAGTTGCACCCGCACTTCCTCTTCAACGCGCTCCACTCCGTCTCGTCGCTGGTTTACAAAGACCCGGAAGCGGCCGACCGCATGATCACACGGATCGGCGACTTCCTGCGGCTCACGCTCGACAACGGCGCGGCTCAAGAGGTCGAGTTGCAGAAGGAACTGGAATTTCTCAACTGCTACCTGGAGATCGAGCGCATCCGCTTCCACGATCGCCTGACCACGGAGATTCATGTGGACCCACGGGCGCTCGGCTGTCAGGTGCCGAACCTTATTCTCCAGCCGATCGTCGAGAACGCCATCCGCCACGGTGTCGCGCCGCGCTCCGCCCCTGGCCGCGTCGAGATCAGCGCCGCCCGCGTCGGCGACGCGCTGCGCCTGCAGGTCAGAGACAACGGCCCCGGCCTGTCCGCCGCCAAGTCTGTCGGCCGCTCGCACAATGGCGGCCTCGGCCTCGCGAACACGCGCGCCCGCCTCGAACACCTCTACGGCTCGGCCTACCGTTTCGAGATGATGAACGCCCCGGAGGGCGGGCTCGTCGTCACGCTCGAAATCCCTACCAACAACGGCGGCGGCGCGGATACGCTGCTGCGCGCCCCTTTCAGCGGCGGCGACTACGCCACCGCCCTCGGCAAGTAAGCGACACCAATATCCCGTCCTGCCCAATTTCCGTGCCGCCCTCGCGCGTGCGGTTTAGCGTCCGTTTTGTTATCGTTAGCTGTCAGCCATCAGTAATCAGCCACACCTCTACTGACCACTGACCACTGACGACTGACGGCAATGAACCCTGCACGCATTAGAAATTTCTCGATCATCGCCCACATCGATCACGGCAAGTCCACGCTGGCCGATCGCCTGCTCGAACAGACCGGCGCGCTCACGGAGCGCGAGATGTCAGATCAGGTCTTAGACAACATGGACCTCGAGCGCGAGCGCGGCATCACGATCAAGGCCCACGCCGTCCGGCTCGACTACACGGCGCAGGACGGGCAGGCTTACGTCTTAAACTTGATCGACACGCCGGGGCACGTGGACTTCACCTACGAAGTCTCGCGCTCACTCTCCGCGTGCGAGGGCGCGCTACTTGTGGTGGACGCCTCGCAGGGCGTCGAGGCGCAGACGCTGGCGAACACCTACCTCGCGATCGACAACAACTTGGAGATGATTCCGGTCATCAACAAGATCGATTTACCGGGCGCGGAGCCCGAAAAAGTCTTGGAGCAGATCGAGAACCTGATCGGGCTCGACACACACAACGCGGTGCTTGCGAGCGCGAAGATGGGGCTCGGCATCACCGAAGTGCTCGAAGCCATTGTGCGCGACGTGCCGCCGCCTCAAGGGGACGCGAAGGCCCCGCTGAAGGCTCTCATCTTCGACTCGTGGTACGACTCTTACCGCGGCGTGATCGTGCTGTTCCGGATCATCGACGGCTCGATCAAGCCGGGGATGAAGATTCGCTTCTTCAACACGGGGCGCGA
>JBOGOY010000699.1:0-3125 GCA_050748185.1 Pyrinomonadaceae bacterium | reverse complement strand
CTCTACATGGCGACGCTGACGGCGACGCGCTGTAACCCGAGCATCAAGCCTTACTACGAGCAACTGGTCGCGGGCGGGAAAGCGCTCAAAGTGGCCTTGACCGCGTGTTTGCACAAACTGCTGCGAATGCTCAACGCGATGGTCAAACATCAGGAAGCGTGGCGAGCGCCAGCACCCGTCGCCGCAGCGGCAGCTTGACTTCTAACACAGTTGCTCTGTGCCCTCTATGGTAAGAGATCTGAAAAGGTCTCTGAGCCCTCGTCCCGCCGGGGCGGCTTGGGCGCGCACCCGCCTTCGTTGTAAGATGCGATTTAACTTCAAGTGTCACACAGCGAACGAAAATCAACGCCGACAGCTTGTCACCGAAACGCCTCGCGCAGGCCGATTCACGCGAACTCCCATTATTAAAGGAAGACTCTCCATGCTCGATTTCGAACTGACCGAAGACCACATTTCCATCCGCAACACCGTGCGCGAGTTCGCGTTAAAGGAAGTCGCCCCGCGCATTAAAGAACTGGACGAGAAGCAGCACTTCGACCGCTCGATCCTCGAACAGATGGCCGAGTTGAACCTGCTCGGCGTCTGCATCCCCGAAGAGTATGGCGGCGCGGGCTTCGACTATATCTCGCTTGGCCTCGTCTGCGAAGAACTCGAAGCCGTGGACACCTTCATGCGCGTCATCATGTCGGTCCACACCGGCCTCAACTCGATGTCGCTGTATGCGTGGGGAACCGAAGAGCAGAAGCGCAAGTATCTGGTTCCACAGGCGAAGGGCGAGAAGATCGCGACCTACGGATTGACCGAGCCGGGCGCGGGGTCGGACGTGGTGGGCGCGCGCTCGACCGCCAGAGGCGAAGGCGACGAGTGGATACTGAACGGCGAGAAGATGTGGATCAGCCTCGCGGGCGACGTGGCCGACAATTTCCTCTTCTTTTGCTGGACCGACGAAGAGAAGCGACGCCGCCGCGACCACACCGGCATGTCCTGCTTCATCGTCGAGCGCGGGATGAAAGGTTTTTCCTCCGGCACGATCCACGGCAAACTCGGCATCCGCGCGGGCAACACCGGCTACTTCTCTCTACAGGACGTGCGCGTGCCCCAAGAGAACATGCTTGGGCTTGAAGGCGAAGGCTTCAAGATTGCGATGTTCGCCCTAGAGCAGGGGCGCTACACCGTCGCCGCGGGCGCGACCGGCATCATCCGCGCCTCGCGCGACGCTTCCGTTAAGTACGCCTTAGAGCGCGAGACGTTTGGGACCAAGATCGCCAACCACCAACTCGTCAAGCAGAAGATCGCCGAGATGGAGGCCGATTACCAGATGAGCCACCTACTGTGGCTGCGCGCCGGCCAACTGAAAAACGAGGGCCAGCCGAACGCCCGCGCGACTTCTCTGGCGAAGTGGCAGGCCACCGTCCGCAGCGAAAAGGCCGCCTCGATGGCGATTGAGGTTCACGGTGCGAACGGCTACTCGAACGATTACCCGGTCGAGCGCTATCTTCGCAACTGCAAGGCCGCGGTCATCTACGAGGGCACGCGCGACATCCACACACTGATGCAGGCCGATTGGGCGCTCGGCTTAAAGCACGAGAAGCCGGCGCGCAAGGTGCTGCCGCCGTACCGGCCGAGCGAGGCCCGCGAGAGAGTTGCAGCCGGATGACTTGTGTCAGACAGTCATAAAGAAGTCGCCCGCCAGTCTGACAACTGGCAGGCGATTTCTTCTTTATGGGTGCGCCATAACGCATTATTGACCGCGGACGAGGAACACGTCCCACGCCCAGCGTCCGACGTGCGCGCCCCGCGCGTCTCTCACTTTCGCGCGGTACTTGAAACGGTTCCCGTGCTGGTCCACGCGCCTTGATTCTCGGTAGTCAAGTTCTAAGATAACAACGCTCAGCTCCGGCAACGTGTGTAGCTCATTCATCTCGGAGACCCCGTTGTGATTGGTGTCTTGCCAGAGACGTAAATGAGGAAAGATACTGTCTCGGCGACTTATCCTTCCATCACTATTACCACCATATCCCGGCTTGTCGAACTCAGCCAGAGCAAGGAATCCGTTCCGCTGCACGCCCGCAGGCGGAACCGGCTGTGGCGTCACATCTCCAAACAGTTCCGTGCCGTCGTCCACTGTGCCGTTGCTATTCCGGTCCAGCGCTAACCAAGCGTCGTCCGAATTTGCCGCTGTCCACGAAAGCCTTTCCCTCGTGCCGTTGGCGTTTAAGTCGAAATTAACGCCGCCCTCCGCGTTGGTCAGCCTGAACCCGTTACCTAGCGTATCCACAACCACGGGACTGAAATATTCACAACGGCAGAAAGTTTCGTCCCAGATGCCAGCAAATTGGAGACAATCACAGTATTCTTGTTTGTTGAAACAGAGGGTCCAACTGTCATCACATCCATAAGGGGGTGGGGGAGTAGCGACGGGTGTAGGCACTGGCGTCGGCGTTGGGCAGCCTTGAGGATATTCCCATTGGGAGTATTGCGGTTCGCACGTGGCGCTTGGCGTGGGCGGTCCCGGCACACACACGGCGCAATAGTTAGGCGGTGGCTGCGAACACGGCAGCGGCGTCGGCGAAGGCGACGGGCAGGGCGTCGGCGAGCCCGGGGGCGTCGGCGAGCCATCTGGGGTTGGAGTTGGAGCACCCGAGCAGTTAAGTGTAATTAAAGAGTCGAATATACAGCGGGTTCCGGCAATGTCATTACAATCAAACTCTCCCTGCTCATATTCAGCGCATATTCCGCCATCTCCGCCACTACAACTTGCCGGGGTAGCGAGCGCGGCAGTTATGGCACACTCACCACAAGTGTATGACTGCAACCTCAATTTGCTGCAAGGCGAAGTACAACCACAAATATCAGCAGAGGTGCGCGAGCCGATTAACGAAGCTTTAAGAGAGTTCGTCATAAACAAATCTGCCGGCAAAAAAACTGCCGGCAGAAAAAGAACAGAAGATTGAAAATGCATCGCCGGAGAACGTGTCCGAACCTCATTGCCAAAGTACGATAAGGTCTCTTTCTTCTGGCTATCTACAGAAGGGCCGACTACGCGGTTTTGCTGTAAATTAACAGGGACGCCCTCGTTAGCGAGGAATCCTGTCCCGTCTCCGAAGTTAAGGACTTCAAAAATG
>JBOGOY010000698.1:0-3132 GCA_050748185.1 Pyrinomonadaceae bacterium | reverse complement strand
AAATGCCAGTAAAGTTCGTTCGACGGAAAGTTTGCTGGTGCAATGTTGGGGGAAGCTGGCTTTTGCGATGCTTTCCCTCGTGTTCAACTACTGATTCGCATATATGCAGAGACAATCATAGACAATGCGTGGTTTTAGAGAGGTCTAACTTCAAAGCCTTGTTGCTGCTTCACGCCTCTCAGTTAATGTTTCGGGGGCGATTGCCAGAGGACGTTGAGGATCTTCCACTTGCCTTCATACTTGGCGAGGTGGAAATAGTCGATGCCCCACACGGCGGTCAGCTTGGCGCTGGCCGTCTGGTCGGCGACGTCGAAGATGACGATCTCTTTGGGCGCGTCCTTCGCGACGCGGCCGTCCTTGTTGTAGCTCTTCGAGAGGTCCACTAACTGCTGGAACGTCATGACGTGCGGGCTGTAGGCCGTCTCATTCTTCCGGACGAAAAAGCCGCGCTTGACGAGTTCCGGGTGCACGCTGCGCTCGATGCGCTCGGGGGCGACTTCGTAGACGCCTTCCACGTAATCGAGGACGGCCTGCCTGACGGCCTCCCGGTCGTCTGTGGCGGATTGCCCGTTGGCGGAAATTGACAGCACGGCGGCCAGCGCCGTCAGCATCAAAAACTTCTTCATCTTCGTGGTCCCTTCGCGGTGTGCGGCCTCAACCACAGAGGCAGCAAATGATGAACGATGAATGATGAATGAGCCGAAGTAGCCAGTAGCCAGTAGGGATTGACGCGGGCGGCGGTTGGTCACGGCCCCCGCGCCGCCTTTCCCGTGGTAATGCTTTCTACTGACTACTGACTACTGACTACTGCTTCGATCATTCATCATTTCGCACTCATCATTTCCCCCGTCCCCTCTGTGGCAAATAAACGGAGAATGAATAGACACTGTGTCGTGCGCCGCTCTTAGCGGTTTCGCATCTCGATCAATTCTTCGACTGACGGCGTGGCCCCCTTCGCGGCCTTCACGCGGCGGATGTAAGAGGCGGTGACGCCGTGATTGCGTAGCCGGACCAAGTGCTCGACGGGGAGCGAGGCGTAGCCAAGTTGTTTGAGTTCTTTGACGAAGCTGACGGTGACGCCCTGCTGTCGGACTCGCACGAGTTGTTCGATGGAGAGATTCTTATAGCCTTCTTCACGCAGGCCGCTGATGAAGGATGCGGTGACGCCTTGATCGCGCAGGCTAATGAGGTCCGCGAGCGAGAGGCCGGTGTAGCCTTCGCTTTTGAGTGCGCCGAGGTAGCTGCTGCTGACGCCGTGATCTCGCGCGCGGATCAACTCTTCGGCGGAGAGATTGCGGTAACCGTAGTCTCGTAGCGCCGCGACGTAGCCGGGGCTGACGCCGTGGTCGCGCAGCTTGACCAGCATCTCGATGGATGCGGCCCGCACGCCCAGTTCCTTCAACCCTTTCAGATAATCGAGCCGGACGCCGTGGTCTGCGAACCGGACCAGTTGGTCCAGCGTCGGAACTCCGTAGCCTTGCGCCTTCAACTCGTCGAGCATCGCCAGCCCGAGGTCTGCGCGCGCCAGCGTGAAGAGCTGCCGGTCGGTGAGGCTACCGCCGCCGCCGCCGCGCCGGCCCAATTCCGTGGCGAACGCCCGGTTGGGCGCGAAATTGAAATGGCCTGAGCCTTTGCCGTCCTTGAACCAGCCTTCGCAGTCGAACGCGCCCGCGTCGCGCCTGATCTGAAACCTGACCTGTGTGCCGGCCGCCGACATCGCCTGCTGATTCGTCAACCCTTCCAGCAGCCCCGGCGCGACGCCGTTCGAGTGGCTCCAATTGTGGAATGAATCGCCGCCGTTGGCGTCCTTTTTATGCTCTTCATAACGGAGCGTGAGTTGTACCTGACCGTCTTGGCGCGACTTGAAGTCGGCCAGCCACTGCCCGCCTAATCGCTCCTCCTGCGCGGCGGCAGGCTCGGACGATAGCGTTGGGAAATCCCGCAGCGATGGAACGGCCGCCGACGTGACGAGGCAGCCGCAGAAGATCGCGGCCGCGCCACACGTGAAGAGGTGTCGGAGGCGAGAGAAATCACGAAAGTTCGTCATGGTGTTTACTGCTCCTTCGGAAGCGGAAGGCGTATCCGGCCACACGTCCGCCCTATAGCTCTGACCTGCTGCATAGTGAACACCGCGCGCGGCCCATTTGTGGCGATTAAGATTCAAGACATGAACGACGACATCCCGCCCAGCGAGAACCATGCCACACCGCACAGGAAATTTATGCCTACGTTGACGCCGTTATTTCTCGACGGCTAAGCGACCGCATGTCTCGGGCCGGTTTGGTTTTGGGACGGCTGAATCCCGGAAATGGGATGATGAATCAACGGCATGCCGGCGGGCGGATGCCCGCCTTCAGACCTCTCCGAACCAGTCAGCCTCGGCCGCTTGCCCCCAGCGTTCGCGGATGGACCCGAATTCTTCCGTCGAGAGTGGGCCGGCCCCGAGCAATTCCGCGTTCTCACGCCAGCGACCGGGGCGCGCCGTCCCCACGATCGCGGTGTGCACGCCGGGCACGCTCAAAGTAAACCTGAGCGCCTTGCCGACCGCCTCGCCGACGTCCCCGCGGAGAAAGCCGTAATCGAGTTGGCGGAGGCGCTCCCAGTACGGCTGGACGTAAGGGTCCGCCGGCCGGTCCCTGTGTTTCCACACGGCGTTCGCCAGCGGGCGCTTCGCGATCACGCCCATCCCCCTTTCCCGCGCGGGCGGCAACGTCAGTTCGAGCGCCTGCTGGTCCGCGACGTTGACGGATGTCTGCAAGGTGTCGAAGGCTCCGCACTCGACGGCGTAGAGCGCGTCCGTGCCGTCGCCGCTGTAGCCGATGAACCTCGTCTTTCCCTGCTCGCGGGCGCGTTGCAGCACTTCGATGACTTCACCGCGTTGCAACACCTCGGCCGAGCAACTGTGCAACTGCAACAGGTCGAGGTAATCGGTTCGCAGGCGCGCGAGGCTGCGGTCGATGCTTTCGGAGAGCAGCCGCGGGCTCCAGTCCGGGTGCGCGAGGCCCGAGGAGGAGGCGTGCCCGCATTTGGTGAACAGGTAAAACTCTCGGCGGCGTGGTGATACGGCCCGGCCGATCAACTCTTCGCTGTCGAGGTAGCACTCGGCCGTATCGACGACGTTGAGCCCTACGT
>JBOGOY010000697.1:0-3142 GCA_050748185.1 Pyrinomonadaceae bacterium | reverse complement strand
ACTGTCCACTGTGAAAGTGATGCCCTCCTGTCCCCAATGCGGCGCCGACGTTGCGCCAACAGATCGTTTCTGCGGCTACTGCGGCGCGACCCAGCGGCACACCGGCTCGTCCCCTGTGTTACCGCAGGTGGACGCGGCAGGCGGACCCCTGTCCGTCTCCGCGCCGATCGGTGGCACACCGGTGCCCGTCACCGCGTCTGCGCCGCTCGGCGATCTGAATCAGAAGGGGCAGCCCTCCGAGCCGTTGGCGAAAGCGCCGGTGGCGGAAGTTGCTGCTGTTGCCGCGCCGCCACCGCCCGAAGAATCGACGCCCGCCATCGCAACGGAGGCAGCGCCGCCTGTCATACCGAAAATTCCGGTCGAGGAATCGACACTCGATCAAGTAGCCGCCGCATCTGCCGGCGAGTCGGGCGCGGGGGGCGTGGCCGCGGCACAGTTGGCCGCCGAGCCGGAGCCGCCTGAAAAGCCGCTCGACACCTTGTCGGAAGACGAGTCGGCGGCGGGCGCCGAGCCGGCCCCGGCCGAAGAGCCCGTGTACGTATCTGAGGAGGATGAGCGGCGCGGCGACACGGCCGGGAGCGGTCGCTTTTCGGCGGCCGCCGAAGAGGAGCGGGCGCGCCGTTATGAATCCACCGGCAAGCTGCGCGGTGGCGGCGGGACCGGCGCACACAAGCAACTCGAAGCGGGCGCGATCCTCCACGCGCGCTACGAGATTGCCCGCCGCATCGGCGGCGGCGGCATGGGGGCCGTGTACCTCGCGAAGGATCGCAACCTCGGCGACGCGCCGCGCGCCGTCAAAGAGATGATCCAGTCGCAACTCGACGAGGCGCAGCACGAGAAGGCCGTCAACGATTTCCGGCGCGAGTCGATGCTCCTCGCCTCGCTCGAACATTCCTCGATCCCAACCATCTACGACTATTTCTACGAAGAGCCTTCGGGCCGCTTCTACCTCGTGATGAAGTTCATCTCGGGCGGCGACTTTCTGGCCCGCCTGCGAAATGCGCCACAGGCTCGCCTCGACGAAAAGACGGTCGCCGACTGGGGGATGCAGGTCGCGGACGTGCTCGACTATCTGCACAGCCGCAACCCGCCGATCATCTACCGCGATCTGAAGCCGGCCAACCTGATGATCGACGGCAACTCGGGCCGCGTGATGCTGATCGACTTCGGCATCGCGCGCTGGGTTTCGCCGCAACAGGAGAAAGGCGTCACCGCCGTCGGCACGATGGGCTACGCGCCGCCCGAACTGTTTAGCGGCAAGGTCGAAGCGCGCTCGGACGTCTACAGTTTGGGCGCGACGATGTTCCACCTGCTGACCGGCTCGGACCCGCAAGACAACCCGCTCCTGATTTTCGACTTCCACAAATACCCGCGCCCGCGCCAGATCAACCCTTCGATGTCGAACGAGATAGAGGCAATCCTGATGCGCGCCGTCGAGTACAAGCCGGAGAACCGTTTCCGCTCGGCGGCCGAACTGCGCGGCGCGCTGGCTGAGCATTTGGAACGCCTGCGCGCGGGCCACGTCACCTACGGCCAGACCAGCGCCGTCGGCGGGGCCGCCGGCAGCGCGGGCTTGCGCACGACACAGACCGAGATGGTTTATTGCGGCTTTTGCGGCGGGCGCATCGCGGCCGACGACGTGTTCTGCGCCCATTGTGGTCAGCGCCAGCCGCTTGCCGTCTCGAGCGCGACGCTCCGCACGGCACGCGCCACCGCGAAGCTGGTCGTGATGGGGACCACTGAACTTGATTCTTCGTTCTCGCTCCACAAGGAGAACAGCCTCGTCGGTCGCAGCGACCCGCACTCGAACATCTTCCCCGAGGTCGATCTGACCCGTTTCGATCCGCAGACCAAAATCTCGCGCCGCCACGCGCGCATCTACCGCCGGGGCGACGTCTATCTCGTCGAAGACCTCGGCTCGGTTAACGGCACCGTCGTCAATGAAGACGTGCGCCTCGCCCCGCACCAGCCCCGCGCGCTGGAAAACGGCGACCGGCTCCGCCTCGGCGAGACGATCTTGCATTTCTTAATTGGGTAGTAATCAGTAGTCAGTAGTCAGTCGCCAGCATCAAGACACATGCTTTGCTACTGACTACTGACTATTGACTACTGACTACTGTTTTATGTCCACACGCATCGAGCCAGCAGAAGAGCGCGCTGCCGCACGGGCGCGGGGCGGGCGGGAAGTCGCGAAGTCGGCGACAAAGGCGGCGGTAGTCGTCACCCATTGGGAGCGCGCCCCGTTCTCGCTGCACTGCGGAGCGGTGCTGATCGACTATGCCTTGCTCGTCGGCATCATCGCGGTGGCGACGATTTTCTCGCGGGCGCTGGGTAGCGACGACCGGACGCGCGGCGACACGGCGCTGATCTTCGGCTACTTGGTGACGGCGCTGGTCGCCGCGTTCGACTTGTTTGTGTTGCCGGGCCTGACCGGGCAGACGCTCGGCAAGTGGGCCACCGGGGTGCGGATCGTGCGGCATGTTGACGGGCGGCCCGTCGGCTTCGCCAAAGTGTTTCTCCGGCACACGCTCGGCTATCTCCTCACGGCCCTGACGCTCGGCGTCGGTTTTCTCATCTCGATCTTCAGCGCGCAGGGGCGCGCCCTACACGATCTGGTAGCCGGGACGTCCGTCGTCGTGCCAGCTCGCCAAAAGCCGTGACAGGTGACGGGTGACAGGATAAAGCCTGCTTTCCTCTTGTCACCTGTCACCCGTCACCTGTTTGACTGATGTCCGCGAATTACTGCCCAAGCTGTCAAATGCTCGCCGCCGACGAGGCGCGCTTCTGCCGCCAGTGCGGCGCGCTGCTCGTCGGGCGGCGCGCGACCGACGGCAATCTCGGCGATCACCAGACCGTTTCGCCGTTGGCCAACACCGTTCCGCTCAACGCGCCCGATCACGCCACTTCACACCTGTCCGCCGAATTCGACGACCTGCCTGACACCTCGAAACTTGCGGCGAGGCGCGAAGGCGGCGCACCGGCCGCCTTTAACCTCGAAGAGCGACTGAAGGAAGGCAAGCCGTTTCTCGCGGACGAGTACGGATGCGTCGTCACGCCCGACAGCGATCCGGACCTTGAAGAATTTCTCGCGTCGCCCGAAACCTTCGCGCCGGCCGACGACGATGGCTTCGGCGAGGAGACG
>JBOGOY010000696.1:0-3142 GCA_050748185.1 Pyrinomonadaceae bacterium | reverse complement strand
CAACGACTTGGAAATTCTCGCGGAGGTACGGCGGCATCAGAACGCGCGTGTCTTCGCGATGGGCTTCGGCCATGCGCCCAACCGCTTCCTGCTGGATCGCATGGCCGAACTCGGGCGCGGCGAAGTCGAGTATGTCGCACCGGACGGCGACGGCTCGGCGGCGGCTCGTAGATTCCACGAGCGCGTCCGCAGCCCGCTCTTGACGGACATCACGATCGAGTGGAATGGCCTGCCCGTCTCTGACGTGGAGCCGAGGCGACTGCCTGACCTGTTCTCCGCCAAGCCTCTGTTCGTTACAGGGCGCTATGCGGCGGGCGGGCGCGGCTTGGTCCGCTTGCGTGGCAGGATGGCCGGGCGCGATGTGGTCCGCGAGCTTGAGGTCGAACTGCCTGATGTCGAACCGCGACACGAAGTATTAGCGACGTTGTGGGCGCGCCGCCGGATCGAGGCGCTGATGGCGCGCAACTTTGAAGGCGTCCAGCAGGGCGTTGTCTCGCCGCCGCTCGAAGCAGCGATTACTGAGTTGGGGCTCAGGTTTCGTTTGCTGACGCAGTTCACTTCGTTCGTCGCCGTGGAGGAGCGGGCGGTGAATCGTGGAGGCGAGTTGCGGATGATCGAAGTGCCGGTCGAAGCGCCGGGAGTGGACCAGCGTGACAGCGCGCCCCTCGCCGGTTACGGCCCATCCGGGGCACCCGCCGCGGGTGTTGAAACCGCCAACGCTTTCTCGATGAGCGAGATGATCAGAAACGTCGGCCCGGTCCAGATTGCCTTGACGCTTGCCTTGCTGCTGGCGTCGCTCGCGTGCCTCAGGTTCGCGCTCGGGCGCGCCCCTACGCTCTGGCTGCGTTGGCGGCACACGCGAAGATTTGCGCCGGCCCTCAACAGCGCGTTGCGCGACGGGCGCATCGAGGAGGTGTTGGCCTTAAGCGAAGAGTGCCGGCGAGCGCCGCGGGCCGAAGTGGTCAGGGCGGGCTTGCAATGCTGGCACGCGCGTGGGCCGGGCGAGTCGCCTTCCGAGCTCGAGATCAAACTCTCACAATCGGCGGCCGAGCGCCTGATCGCCATGCGGGGCTACGAAGAGCGGCGGCGCTTATCATGGCTGGCGTCGGTTGGCACGACGGCCCCGCTCGTCGGTCTCTTCGCCACGGTATGGGGGCTTATCGCCGTGCTGTCCGGAGCCGGGTATGCGGAGGCCGCGGGCATCGGCGCGGTCGCGGGGGGCGTTGCCGAAGCGTTGCTGCCGACCGCGCTCTCGCTCGGAGTAGCGGTGGCGGCGGTCTGGCTTCATTGCTACTTCAGCCGGCAGACAGACGAGTGTGTTTTCGAGATGAGTTGCGCGGCCGCTGATGTCCGCGACTACCTGCTGAAAAGGCGCGTGGCGCGGTCGAGAGTTGGCGGCCGACAGGGAGCATAGTCGCCGACCCGAATTAAATAGACTGCTTGCCAGAGGCATAGCTACGCAGGTCACAGAGCACACGTAGAAGGCGAATGATGAATGATGAATCAGAAGCAGTTGGTCTTTCATTCATCATTCATCATTTCTCATTCGTCATTTTCTCCCTACCCTCTGTGGCAATAATCTTCTCGCCACCAACTTTCGCCAGAGGTGCCAACTACGCCCACCGCCGGCTGCCGCCGGCAAGCATCACTCCGGCCCGCCCCCACATCTAATTAAAGCCTCGCCCGCACACGGCCGATAAGGTCATGGTGCGGCCTCTCCTCTGGCGCAGGCCGCCGTCTCCCCACACTTATAGCAGACGGAGAACAAGGAATTATGGTTTCACTGAGAGAACGCGGCATCTATTGCGCGCCAGACGGCACGCGCCTCGTCGCCAGCAACGTGCGGCACGGGGCGAGCGCACGTGCGGATTTCGCACTGCCCGCCGGCCGCGGCAACAATAACAACGGCGGTCAGCCTTATTACCTCTTCAACAGCTACGCTTGGTCGTTCCATGAAGCGCCTGATTACGAAGTGCGCGACTGCGGTTGCGTCGTTTCGCTCCACGCGGACGCGCGTCCCGGCTGGGATGCCACGGACCTCGCGGATACGGAGTGGACGGCGGGCGCGCACTGAGACGCCGCACGCTGTAGCTTGACACTCGTTCGATAACAGACAGGGCGCGCCGCCGGTGAGTACCGATGGCGCGCCTTGTCCTTATTAGGGGAAGAGGTATCGTTACCTGCTTTACTCAGTGGCTTTCCGTCGGCGCGGCGGCAGTCGCCTCAAACCATCCTGCGGTCAGTTCCATCTGTTCGCAACACTATCCGAATTACTATTTGAAATATCTTGTTGGATAAGATAACGCGGACGGCAAATCTTACGCCCGCATTAGCCCGACGCATTTTCCCCCGTAAATCTCTACCTCTCATCATCCGACACGCACGGAACAAGCTTTGCCCTGTTTTCGCATGTTCACCGCCGCTGATGAGCGTGTGCGCTTCTCTTGCCGGGCGGCGGCGAAGCGCAAGCTTGTTCCGCCAGAGCCCGGACCCGCGTCAGCGCTCCTTTGGCCGAATAGTATTTCGTCTACTCGGGCCGGGAGAAGGTTCTCGTAAAGACAGATTTCGGACAGTGATGAGGAGTAAGTTTATGAAAATGAAAGCCCTGCTATTGTTAGCAGTGTTGTTAACCTTCGTGCCGCTCGCCTCGGCGCAAACCAGCCGCGGCATCGTCAGCGGCGTCGTTACCGACCCGAACGGTGCCGTCATCCCGGGTGCAAGCATCACGCTCACTAACGTCGCCACCGAGGTCGCGCGCACGACGACTTCCAACGATGACGGGTTCTACCGCTTCGACGCCGTCGATCTCGGCACTTACACGCTGAACTTGTCCGCACAGGGGTTCGGCACGACCGAGAAGACCAATCTTATCGTGAACGCCAACCAGACTTCGTCGGTTGACGCGCAGTTAGCGCCCGCGGGCCAGCAGATCACGGTCGATGTCGTCGCCGAGTCGGGGGCCGCGCTTCAGACCGAGGCGCCGGTGCGCGGCGGCAACATCTCCACCCAGCAGGTGACCGAGTTGCCGATCGCCAGCCGCAACCCCGTCTCGCTCGCGCTGACGCTGCCGGGCGTCTCGTCCAATCGCGCCGGCTTCGGCGTCGATACCTTCTCGGTCAACGGCGCGCGCGGCCGCTCGAAC
>JBOGOY010000695.1:0-3171 GCA_050748185.1 Pyrinomonadaceae bacterium | reverse complement strand
GGGCTGCATTTTGATGTGCGTTTGCGGGAAGACCATCCCGCCGACCGCGTGCGCGACGTGCGGCAGCGGCAGGTAGGGAAAGAGGTCTTTGTCTCTAATCTCCGCGGGCGTCATGCGGCCGAGTTGGTCCCACGTCGCGCCGCCCCGAAGGCGGGCGGTCGGCCCGACGGGGATCGGCTTGCCGCGCGTCATGCGCGTATCATCGTCCACGCGGCGGGCGAGATCGTAGCGCTCCGCGAGGAGTTTCAAGTGCGCCGACATGACGCCGGGCTTGGCGGCCTTGTCGCGCGCCCGCACGACGGGGAAAGGTTCTTCGATGACCGGCGAGAATGAAGTCTGATTCGCCGGCTTGGCCTGACGATCCTGCGCGCCTGCGCGAGGATTAACGAACAGCGTGGCGGCGGCTAAGGCGCCGAAGGCGAGTAGCGCCAAGAGCTTGAGACGCGGATGGGTGTTCATGCTGCTCCTTTCAGTGGGCGAAGGTAGTTTGGTCCCCTTGTTGATAAAGCCCCGGATACATGTGATGACACCTGAAGACGCTTGCTCTTTACGAGCCGCTTGGCCGGCGGGCAAAACCACCGGCCAAGCGGGCACATTCGATTTCAAAGTGTGATAACCCCGACGATGCCGGAATTAAATGTTAAGCGTGTCGCCGGCTTGCACTCTGCCGGTATTTAGTTGCCTGCCGCCGGGAGCGCAGGCCTCTTGCCTGCCAACACGCCGCACGGCGCGTCCAGCAGCATAGGCGGACGACGGTTGCCGGATGATCGTTGACACGCTTTGGCGCTGGGCTACTGACTGGACGCACTTTTTTCGCGCTGACGCGCTCAATGCAGGCAACAGCCTCGCGCTCCCGGCGGCGCGCCACGCTTTGTTACGCGCTCTGCGCGGCGGTATTGCCGCCGGCCACCGCGCCTTCTTCGGCCAGCAGGCTGCGAAGCATCCACGCGGTCTTTTCGTGCACCTGCAATCGCTCGGTCAGAAGGTCCGCGGTCGGGGCGTCGTTGGCTTCTTCGGCTGTTTCGATGACGCCGCGGGCGGTGCGGGCCGCCGCCTCGTGACCTTCGACCAGCAGGCGGATCATGTCCTGCGCGCGCGGCACGCCCTGTTCCTCTTTGATCGAGGCGAGGCGCGTGAATTCCGCGAAACTGGCGGGCGCAAAGAGGCCGAGCGCGCGGATGCGTTCGGCGATCTGGTCGTTGGCCGTCCACAGCTCGTTATACTGCTCTTCGAACATGACGTGCAGCGTGCGGAACATCGGGCCGGTCACGTTCCAATGGAAGTTGTGCGTCTTGAGGTAGAGGGTGAAATTATCGGCCAGCAGGCGCGAGAGTCCCTCGGCGATCTGTTTGCGGTCCTGCTCCTCGATGCCGATGTTGATGGGCGTCGTCTTCACTTCGGTTCCAGTTTTGGTTCCGGTTTTGTTTGCCATGAATTTTATTCCTCCTGATGAGATTGCTTTCCTGATTTCAAACTTCTCGCTTCCTTCCGGGCGCACGCGGCGCATAGGCCGCGCACAACTAACTCTTGTCGCTCCGCGCGATAGCCCGCCGGGAGCGTAATGTCAGCGGGCGCGCAGCCCGGCTCGGCCGGTAAATCTTCGAGGCGCAGGCAGGCGCGGCAGACGAAGTGGTGATGCGGCGTGATGAGCGCGTCGTAGCGCGCCACCGCGTCGCCGAACCTGACCTCGCGGACAAGGCCCGCATCACAGAGGGCGCGCAGGCAGTTATAGACGGACGCGCGCGAAAGCTGCGCCTTGCCGCCGCGCCGGTTGACGGCCCGGAAGACCTCGTCGGCGGTCGGGTGCGCGCCCGTACCGTTCAGATAATCGAGCACGGCGGCGCGCTGCGCGGTGCGCTTCAGCCCGGCGCGGTTGAGCGCCGTGCGGACTGTGATGGCCGATGATGACGTGACTGACTTGCCCATGATTTAATTTAGACTGATTCTAAACTGGATGTTTGTCAAGAGTATGGCGAGCCTCTCAGGTTTTTCATGCTCGACGATTGAGCTATATGCGGAATACACCAAGGTACGGATCGCGTGGCGCGGCGGGTCGGAACCGGAAGCGGTAGCGATCGGGTGGTGATGCCGCTCAGAACCGGAAGCGGGAGCGAGCAGGTGGTGACGATGCGATGAACCCGGTCGCTCCCGCTTCCGGTTCTGACACCTCCGCGTCTCGGCGGTCAACTGCCTTGCGACTGAGGACACCTGCCGAGAATGAGTAAGCCTCGGCGAAACTTCGCGCGTCCTTGTCCGTACATGATCCGCATGTCATCCGCCGTGTCTGACACTCTGCCGCGCAGGCAGTCTTCTTCTTCGTCCCTCGCCGCCGTCTGCGCCTGCCTGTTGATCCTCGTCGCGCTGATCGACTCGCAAGTCGTGGCCGCCATCACGCCGCAGATCGCCGCCGGCCTCGGGGCGGGGATGACTTCGGTTGCCGCGAGCGTCACGTTCTATTCGCTGGCCGCCGCGTCGGTCGCGCTGCTGCTCGGCCGCTCGGGGCGGCGCGTGCGTGCGCGCGTGTGGCTGCCCGCCGCGGCGGCTATGTTCGTGGGGGCTAATCTGTTGGCCGCCGCCGCGCCGCACCTCTCGATCTTCTGGGCGGCGCGTGCGCTTGCGGGGCTCGCCGGCGGACTGATTTCGGCGCTGGCGATCGCCGCGCTGGCGGATGCCTCGGCCTATGCGCGCCGCGGCCGGCAGATGAGCGGCGTGGCGATCAGCTATTTCCTCGCGCCGGTTTTGGGCGTGCCGCTGGGCGCGTTCGTGGCGGGGCGGGTGGGGTGGCGCGCGGTCTTCATCGGGGCGGCAGTGCTCGTCGCGCTCGCGGGTCTGCTGGTGCGTCTGTTTCCGCTGCCGGGCGTGCCGGAAGATTCGGGCAAAGGGACCAACGAGCGAGCCGCCGGCGAGACTCAGGAATCCGGGGACGAAAAAATACAGGGCAGCGGCACGGGCTCGCTCTGGCGTCTGGCGACGCGCAATCGTTCGACGCTGATGGGAATCGCGAGCGCGTTCTTTGTGTCGGGCGGGTTGGTCGGGTTGACGACGTACTTGGGCGCGTGGCTGGCCGACGCTTTCCGCGCGGGGGCCAGAGAAGTCGGGACGCTCTACGCGGTGGCGGGCTTCGGCGCGGTGTTGGGCGGCGCGCTCGGCGGCGTGTTGGCGGATAAGTAC
>JBOGOY010000694.1:0-3187 GCA_050748185.1 Pyrinomonadaceae bacterium | reverse complement strand
TCTTTCCTGTCACCTGTCACCTGTCACCTGTCACCTGTCACCTGTCACTTTTTACTTTCTGCTCCTGTTACCTGTCACTATTCACCCGTCACTGTATTTTGCGGCTCGCCTCTGACGAACGCCTCCAAGTTGTCCACCAGTTGATCGGCGAGAGCCTGCATCGCTTCTTCACTCGCCCACGCATTGTGCGGCGTCACGATTAAATTCGGCAGATCGAGTGAGAGCAGCGGGTTGCCCTCGCGCGGCGGCTCGCGCTCCAGCACGTCAACTCCGGCCCCCGCGATCCGGCCCTGCCCCAACGCCTCAACCAGCGCGACCTCGTCTACCACCCCGCCGCGCGCCGTGTTAATTAAAATTGCCGTCGGTTTCATCAGACGCAGTTCCGCCGCGCCGACGAGGTGTCGCGTCTCGGGCGTGAGCGGCGCGTGGAGAGTAATCATGTCGCTCGCGCGCAACACCTCCTCGAAGGCGGCGCGCCCCGGCCGGATTTGTCTGGTCCCCTTGTGCTCGCTGATTAAAACTTTCATTCCGAAAGCGCGGGCGAGTTGTTCGACCGCGCGGCCGAGCGCGCCGTAGCCGACGACGCCGAGCGTGCGCCCGTGCAGATCGCGGATGGGGTGGTCCAGCAGGCAGAACTGCGCCGCGCGCTGCCACTCGCCGCGTCGCACGTCTTCGCGGTAGGCGGGCAGGTTCCGGCTGAGGGCGAGCATCAGCATCAGGACGTGCTCCGGTAAGGAGTGTCGCGCGTAGCCGCGCACGTTCGAGACCGTGACGCCGCGCCGCCGGCAACTCTCCAAGTCGATCATGTTGTAGCCGGTGGCCGAGACGGCGATGAACTTCAGCGCGGGCAGTTGCGCTAATTCCTGTTCGCCGAGCGGCACTTTATTGGTGATCGCGATGGTTGCCCCATTGAGGCGCGCGACCACCTCGCCGGGCGCGGTCTGGGCGTAGTCGCGCCACTCGTGCGGGAAGCGGGGCCGCCGGATGTCGGCCCTGAGTGCGTCGCGATCGAGAAAGACGATGTGCTCCATGAAGAGAAAATGATGAGTGATGAATGCGAAATGATGAATGCAGGATGATGGATGAATGTAGGTTGTCTTGATTCATCATTCATCATTTCGCATTCATCATTTCAACAGTTGTGTCGAGACGAAGCCCCACAGGATGACGGCGAAGCCGCCGATCTCGCCGGCGATGAGCGCGTACATGAACCAAGTGGTGGTGAAGTTGCGCTCGCTGAACATGTTCTCGGTGTCGTCGCGCAGGCCGTGCGCGGCGTAGCCCGCGATCGTCAGCGCGAAAAAACCCAGAGGGACCAGCGCCGCCCACAGTTGGACCCGCTCGGAATAGGGGCTGTACTCTAGCAGCTTCGCCATCACGAGCGCAGCAAAGCTGTACATGAACGCCGCGCGGTGCGCGATGTCCACGTAGACGGGCGCGCGGTGTTGCGGGCTCTGCATGATGTGGCTGTATTTGACAATGCCCAGCAGCATCCCCGTGAGGAGAAACACGCCCGACGCGGCCAAGCTGATTTTAACGGCCGAGTTCATCTGGTCCCCTCTTGGTTTCAGCGTAGAAAAGGCACGAGCAGTCTGACCATCGCGACGATGACGACGACGCCGACGACATCGAGCAGCAGGCCGTAGCGGATCATGCGTGCGAGCGGCACGTAGCCGGAGCCGTAGACGATGGCGTTGCAGGGCGTCGAGACGGGCAGCATGAAGCCGAGGCTCGCGCCCATCGTCGCCCCAAGCGCGGGCTCCAGCGGATCGGCCCCGGCGGCGCGCGCGATCGCAATCACCACGGGGACGACCATGTTGGCCGAGGCCGTGTTCGAGGTCGCCTCGGAGGTGAGCGTTGCCACCAGTGTCGAGGCGAAAAGGAGCCCGAGGCCGCCGCTAATCGGGAGATAGTTCGTCAGCCCGCGCCCGACCGCTTCGGCCAGCCCCGTCTGAAACGAAAGCACGCCGAGCGCGAACCCGCCGCCGTAGAGCAGGACCACGCCCCAGTCGATCTTGACGGCCTCTTCCCAGTTGATCGCGCGGCTTCCCGTCCCCGCGTCGCCCGGCAACAGGAAGAGCAACAGCGCGCCGACGATGGCCGCGACCGCTTCGGGCAACCTCCGATTAAGACTCAGATACGTCGCGCTCTGGTCCCCCGCGACGAGGGCGACGAGGCCCGGCCCAATCCACAGCGAGACGGTGACGAGGAAGGCGGCGAGCGTCGATTTCTGCCCGCGCGTCCACGCGCCGAGTCGCTCGCGCTCGCGCCTCAGCATCTCCCGGCTGCCCTCGATCTCCGCAACGCCCGCGCGGCAGAGCGCGCCGAGGTAAAAGGAAAGATACAAGTAGAGGATGATGACGACCGGCGTGCCGATCATGGCCCACTTGAAGAAGGGAAACTCGACGCCGAGCAACTGGCGGATGAAGCTGAGGCCGATCACGTTCGGCGGCGTGCCGATCGGCGTCGCCAAGCCTCCGATCGAGGCGGCGAAAGAGGTCATCAGCATCAGCCCGGTAGCGTAGCGCCGGTTGATGTGGCTGCCGCCTTCGCGCTCGTTGTCGAAGAGGAACGCGAGGATCGCCATCCCGATGGCGAACATCATCGCGGTCGTCGCGGTGTTGGAGATCCACGCGGAGATAAAGGCCGTCACCGCGCCGAAGGCGAAGAGGATGCGGCGGGGGCGCGCGCCGACCCACTTGATCGACAGCACCCCGAAGGCCAGCCGCCGGTCAAGCCGGTGCAGGAAGATGGCGCGGGCGATGATGAACGAGCCGATGAACAGGAACATCAGCGGATCGGCGAACGGCGCGAACACCTCGCGGGCCGGGGCGACGCGCAGCGCGACGCAGGCCGCCGCCCCGAGCAGCGCCGTCGCCGGCAGCGGCAGCGCCTCCGTCATCCACAGCACGACGACCGCCACCATCACCGCCGCTAGACGGTGCGCCTCCGGACTAAGCGCCGGCATGGGGACCAACAACAGCGTGACGAAAAGCAGCGGGGCCAGCACAAGGCCGGCGGCGCGGCGCAGTCGCTCGAAGCGCGCTTCCCCCTCCGTGATCCGTTCGACGATGATCGAAGTGGCGTCACTCATAGGTGGTGGTACAAAATCGAAACTTCCGACATGGGCACAGAGGAAAGACAGCATCCACGAAACGACACGAACCAACACACGAAGGATTAGTGC
>JBOGOY010000693.1:0-3187 GCA_050748185.1 Pyrinomonadaceae bacterium | reverse complement strand
CTCGGTGACATCGCGCGCGACGCCGGTGAAGAAACGTTGGTCGTTTTTGGAAAACTCGCCGAACGCGATTTCGAGCGGAATCTCGTGGCCGTTTTTGTGCAGGCCGGGCAGTTCGACCGCGTCCCACGAAGTATGCTTGCGGCCCGTGCGAATGTAGCGATCCAGCCCGGCGCGGTGCAGATGGCGCAGGTATTCCGGCATGATGATCGTCAAGCTAGCATCGAGCATCTCTCCGGCGGCATAGCCGAACATCCTTTCGGCGGCCGGGTTGACGAAGATAATCCGGCTCTCCGCGTCAATCGTGATGATGGCATCGGAAGCGGTCTCGGCGAGCGTCCGAAAGCGCGTCTCGCTTTCACGCAACGCTCGCAAGCGCGCGATCCGGGAACGAACGAAAGCGTAAATCACGGCCGCGACGAAGAACGCGGCGAGGGTTAAGAACCACCAGCGACGCCAGACTGGCGGCCAGATCGCGAACGCGACGGAGGCCGGCTGCGCGCTCGCCACGCCGTCCGTGCTGACGGCGCGCACAAGGAAACGGTAGCTGCCGGGCGCGAGCTTCACGTAGTTGACAGTGCGATTCTCTGCCGGCGCGCTCCAATCGTCCGCCGCGCCCTCGAGTTTGTATTGATAGCGCAGCGACTCGCCGGGGCCGAAGCCGAGTCCGAGAAAATCGATCTGAACCTGATTTTGATGGGCGGCGAGTTCAAGCTGCGCCATCTCGGTGGCGCCTAAATCGGAGATGGGCTGCGGCACGCTGTTAACGCCCACGGCGGTGATTCTGATCGGCGGCGGCGACGGGAGTCCGGCGTGTTCAGGCTGAGGAGCGAGGCGCGATAAGCCGCGCAGCGTGGCGAACCACAACGCCCCATCGCGATCCCGGTGGGCGGCATGGACGGCCGGGCCGATCAGTCCGTCGGCCATGGTGTAATGCTTGATGCGACCCGTCGCCACGTCAAGGCGATCCACGCCGCGCCCCGTCCCGATGTAGATGCTCCCCCACTCGTCTTCGATGACGGCCCCGGCTTGATTACTGGACAGGCCCTCGGCAGTGGTGTACCGGGTGAAGCGCGGCCGGTCGGCCTTAGGGTCGTCAATGCGGGTTACGCCTCCGATGTGATACGCGATCCAGAGTCGCCCGGAGCGGTCGAGGTACATGGCATAGATTTCTCTATTGTCGTGCCCGTCCCAATCGGTGAAATCCGTAAAGCGACCCTCTCGATAGCGCACCAAGTATGCGTCCCCAAATCCGATCCAGAGATTGCCCGCACCGTCTTCGACAAAAGCGGTGGGCGCCGACTGGGGCACGCCGTCCGCTGTCGTGTATCGGTGGAAAGTTCCAGTCTTTCGCTCCCATCTGGTCAGCATGTCGGCGCCTTGCGGTAACGTGCTGTCCACCTTATTAAAGTCTCGATCCGGTTTCATCGCGCTGATCCAGATGTCTCTCCGGGAATCTTCAAACAGGCGAAAAATATGATCGCCGGTCAACCCGTCTTGGGTGGTGTAACGGGCGAGAGGACGCATGCGGGCGAGTTGCGCGGCGTCGCGGGCCGGGG
Organism: Pyrinomonadaceae bacterium; assembly: GCA_050748185.1. Lineage (GTDB taxonomy): Bacteria > Acidobacteriota > Blastocatellia > Pyrinomonadales > Pyrinomonadaceae > JACCRA01. The sequence goes on along the minus strand of JBOGOY010000693.1, from coordinate 1,631 downwards.
GGAAACGAAACAATCCCTCGCCCGTCGGAATCCACCACTCTCCGGCGTGGTCCTGAAAGGCCGTCTGATGCCAGCTCTGGCCCATAAATTTAGTGGTCGCTAAATTTGGGCGAATGGCTGTGAATTTTTTGCCGTCGAAGTGATTGACGTACCTTTGGTCGTTGGTCCCTCCATCGCTCGTGCCGCTGACGACATGAAGATCGCCCGCCAGATTTTCAAAGAGGGAAAGAATTCGGATGTGCCCCAGACCTTCCGCTACCCGGTAGGAAACGAATCCATCACGGGCAATTTTCATGGCTCCGATACTCTCTGTGCCGAGCCAGAGATTGCCCACCCCGTCCTCAAAGAGCGCCCTTGTTTTAATATCGCTCAAGCCGTCGGCGGTCGTATAACTCTGAAAACCCGGCCTCTCTCCCGCCGCCGGTAGGGTAAACACACTCAGCCCAAAGCGTGTACCGACCCATAACCTGCCGTCTGAAGACTGAAGCAATGAAACGATGCTGTTATGAATCAGACCATCTTGGGAATTGTAAAGACGCGCGACAATGCTTTGGTTTGGTTTCGGATGGTCGAAGAGTTGGCAGAGACCGGAGGCAGTGCCGGCCCATGCGTGACCTTCCCGATCCAGCATCAGCGAATAAATCTTGTCGGAGGGCAGCCCTCCTTGTGTGGTGGTGTAGCGTTCGGCGCGGCTATCAAGTTCATTCAGACGGTAGAGACCGCTTTCAGTGCCGACCCACAGCGTCCCGTCTCGGCCCTCAACGATTGATCTGACAACTCTGCTTTCAAGCGAGTCGTTTGGCAAACCGATTTCGACAAAGCGGCTGTGCCAGCGGCCATCAATCTTTTCCATCCGATAGAGCCCGTCATAGGTGCCACACCAGATGTTTCCCGCGCGGTCTTTCAAGAGCGTCGTCACGTTCTTCGCTCTCTCATTATTACCCGGCAGGTAAACAACGAATTTCCCCCCGTCGGTGTGCGGCGTCTCGGCGCGGCGACGCGCTCCGCTTTCTCCCGCGCTGACCGGCGCGGTTTGCGCCGGAGTCAAAGCCGCCGGATCGTACTTCGCCAACCCGCCGGCGGTCGCAATCCAGTATTCGCCATTAGATGTTTCGACAATGTCGGTGACGATCCGGTGGGGCAGCCCTTGCGCGCCACCGTAATTAGTAAATTTGTAGCCGTCAAATCGCGACAACCCTTCGCCGGTGCAAAACCAGAGGAAGCCGTGCGAGTCCTGAAAGATGCGAAAGACCTCGTCACCCGCCAGCCCGTCGGTAGTCGTGTAAGTCTTCACCGGCAACTGCTCTGCTGCGGCGAGAGCCGCGACGTTGGCAGTGAGGCACAACAGTAGGACACTGCGAAAATAATTCATGGCCGGCCTTCGTCTGTCGAATTACTGAAATCTTGAGCGAGCGCGAGGGGTGTAAACGGATGAGAAGAGGTGCGGCCGATTCGCTCACAAAGAATCTGCTATCCGACGGCCATCATAGCCCGCGCCATCTTTCCGGTAAACGAATGCATTAGACCTCTTGCAAAAGTCTGATAGATGATGCGACAAGTAGCTCACAAGGAAAGGTCTTGATGAGCTACGAACAAATAAAGAAGTTGCGACCCGTTGACTTCAAACGCTA
>JBOGOY010000692.1:0-3191 GCA_050748185.1 Pyrinomonadaceae bacterium | reverse complement strand
ATGCTTGACGACTTTCCCACCGACGGGCCGCGGCGCGAGGCGGTCGAGTTGTTCCGGCGCGCGTATCAGGCGCAGACCGAACAGAATTACGACGAAGCGATCGAACTCTACCGACGCTCGATCGCGGTTTCGCCGACGGCCGAGGCGCACACGTTTCTCGGGTGGGTCTATAGCTTCCAGCAGCGCTATGACGAAGCGATTGACGAGTGCCTTGTGGCTATTCATCTCGACCCCGCGTTCGGCAACCCTTACAACGACATCGGCAGCTACCTGATCGCCAAAGGCGATCTCTACAACTGTGTCCGCTGGTTCAGACGCGCCCTCTCGGCCCCGCGCTACGAGTCTTACGCCTTCCCCCACTTCAACCTCGGCCGCATCTACGAGCAGCGCGGCCGCCTGCTCGAAGCCGCCCGCCATTACGGCCTCGCGCTCGAAGAGCAGCCCGACTTCACCCAAGCCGCCAAAGCCCTCCGGCGCGTGCAGGCGCGGCTGAACTGATCGCCCGGCCGGCGCGGCACGTCACAAGTTTTGCCCTCCTGCTACAAATGGAACTAAGGTCTCCGAAATGCGTCTTACAGGCAGACGTGTCAGAGTAAGGAGACGATTCATGAGTGACGAAGTGTGTGAGGCCCGCCGCGCCCGGACCAAGATGTTATCTCTGATCCTGATCGCAGAACTCGCCGTTGCGGCTCATTTTATCACCGAGGCGCTCGTTAGTTTGGGTTACGTGAGGGGTTACGCGATTCTGGTCGGCATCTTTCTGTGTCCGCTGCTCGCAGCCCTGCCCGTGCGCGGGGCCGGCGTGCTCCGCGGCGCCGCCACTAACGGGCTGTTCCTGCTGATCTCTTTCTCAGCCTACGCGAGCGGCAGCAGTTGGGCCGTGATCGGAAAAGAGTTCACGGGCTTTCTGACTGTCTTCGGATTCAGCATTGCGAGCGGCATGGCGGCTGGCGGGCTGGTCGAAAGGCGGCGCGAATCGCGGCACAGACTCGGCGGGGGCCAACCTCAGTGCGTCCGGCCCCCACGGGTATTCCCACAAGTTTTCTACTTGTCAGAACCTGTTCCCGCGAGCTACCTCGCTGTAGAGTGTGAGTCTGGCTCTGACGCCTCAGCCACAAACCGAAATGGTGACTGTTGCCAGCGACCGGGCATCGAAAAGCGTCATGATTTCAGTTCGGCCGGTTGAGGTTCAGCAGATAGCGAAGCTGAAGGATGCCCGGCAGTCCACAACTCAATAGTAAGTGATGGTGCGGTAGGTCACGCTGTACGGTTCGACCGACGGCTGACCGTCTTTAGTGACGATTTTTGCCGTAGTTTGTTTCACCCAGTTCCCTCGAGAGTCGAACTCGTAAGTGTACGTGTATTTGCTCCGCACCGAACCGTCTTTAGCCTCGAAGATGGTTTCTTCGACCTTATGACCTTTACCGTCCAACGTTGATAAATACTTCTGGTTAAGAGACCCGTCGGCCGAGTACACCAAACGCTCCACGTTGCTACCTTTGTAATTGTAAACGTACCTCAGCCACACTTCGCCCCTGCTGTGATACATCGTGAATTCAACTTAGGAGTGCAACTTTGAGCTTGGCGCTTGACGGGCAAGCTGCGGTAGCATCCGTGCTGCTCTAACCGCCAAGTCAAAGGAAGCATGAATGAGTTAGACGTAGCTGACCCGTGAGCAACGATACCAGATTTACGCCTTGAAAAAAGCCGGACAGCACCAAACGCAGATCGCCGCCATCATCGGCTGCCATAAAAGCACCGTCTCGCGCGAGGTGCGCCGCAACCGGGGCGGGCGCGACTATCGGCCCTTGGTAGCTGCTGTGTGTGTGTTGTCCGTTGCCTAACCTGCCGACCTTTTCGAAGAGCTACCAGTTGGTTGTCATTAACAAAACTGCCCAACCAAGTTAAGGTTGGGCAGTTCTTTCGTGCGGCCCCTCGATGGCCGAGTTAACGGCTTCGCCACGTCTCGCCACGGCGTCAACCCGCCGAATTAAAAACACTCGCCAAACTTTAACGCCGGTTACGCCACGCACAATTCTAACTCTTCCTCTGCGACGAAGGTCGGACGTACCTTGAGCCGCTCCGCTTCGATGACTGACACCAGAGACTCGGTCGGCACGATCCGCGTTAAGTGGAAGCCCGCCTTCGCGAGCAGCGCGCGGTATTCAGCCTCGGTGCGGGCGCGTCCGCCCGTCATCACCAGCATGTGCATGTCGTCGAGCACGCCGAAGGTCGCATCGGAGTTCGGCGTGATGACCGTCTCGACGAGCAGCAGTTTTCCGTCGTCGGGCATTGCGCGGTGGACGTTCTTCAACAGCGCGACGGCACGCTCGTCGTCCCAATCGTGGATGATCGATTTGAGCAGGTAGGCGTCGCCGCCCGGAGGCAGGCGCTCGAAGAAGTCTCCGCCGAACGCGACGCAGCGATCAGTCAGACCCCGCGACGCCAGATGCCGCAACGCGCCCTCGGCGACCGGGGGGAGATCGAAGACCACGCCCTTCAGGTGCGGATAGGCCGCGAGGATCGCGGCCAACAGGCTGCCGTGGCCGCCGCCGACATCGATCACGGTGGCGAAAGCCGAGAAGTCGTAAGCCCCGATCAGTGCCCGGCCAACCGCCTCGGAGTAGTTGGTCATCGCCTCGTTGAAGACACAGTTCGATGCGGGGTGCGCGGCGTAGTAGGGGAAGACTTCCGCACCGTGCGTGTGGGCGAAGGCCGTCTCGCCGGTCCTGACGCTGTGCAGCAGATTCCCCCACGCCTGCCACGTCGGAGCCTCGCCGAGATGCCGCGCCATCGCGCGCATCGTCCGCGGCCCGGTCTGCAAATAGGCGGCGAGCGCCGTCAACGCGAAACGCCCTTCCCCGACTTCGGTGAACACGCCGACATCCGCCAGCATCCGCAGCAGCCGATAGAGCGTCGGCGCGTGCGTCTCGGTCTCCGCCGCGAGGTCTTCGTAATGCCGCGGCCCATCCTTTAACAGATCGGCCACGCCCAGTTCAGCCGCGACATACAACCCTTGCGAAACCCAGTAGCCGGTCAGCATCTGGACTAATGATTCCGGTAGAGGTGTGGTGGTCAATTCTTGGCGAGTCTCTTCGTGGTACATTTTATCTCTCCGTCTGATTTAATCCGAGGCGTTGTGATTCGGGCTCTGCAACCTAACGCGGCATCGGGGCGAAATTCGCATCGCC
>JBOGOY010000691.1:0-3198 GCA_050748185.1 Pyrinomonadaceae bacterium | reverse complement strand
ACGTAGACCAGGGGGCGGGAGACGTTCCGCTTCCCGCCGTTGCTCTTCTTCCCGCCGTCGCCCTTCTTCCCCGAGGTGTTCTTCAGGGGCTCGACCGTTGCGGTGCTGCTGTTGGCGCTCATTTCGTGTTGTCCTTCAGCAGTCGGAGCTGGAGCACCGTGATGCCCATGATCACCACGAACAGGGCGTACGCCATGGCGCTCGCGTAGCCCATGTGGAAGAAGTTGAACCCTTCGCGGTACATGTTCAGCGAGACCGTGAGGGTCGAGCGCGTGCGCTCTCGCGCGGTTCACCCCCACGTGCGTGGGGACAATGCGCGTCGTGTGGTGAAAGAACACGCGATGGGCGGTTCACCCCCACGTGCGTGGGGACAATTCCTCAATCGTCGCGGCGCGCAAGCGGACGGTCGGTTCACCCCCACGTGCGTGGGGACAATGCAGCGATTGATTCAAAGCAGGGCGAGTTGGTCGGTTCACCCCCACGTGCGTGGGGACAATGCAAATAGCCGGCTTGGATTTTAGCTTCAGCGGGGTTCACCCCCACGTGCGTGGGGACAATACTGGAAAATTCCAGCGATTAAGGACGGCGGATGAGCAAAAGGCCGTCGAAGTCTTGCACGGCGCGGGTGGTGTCGCCGTGGGTGCGGAGCGAAAAGCCCTGCTCCGTGTCCGTGGTGTAGAGGAGGATGGCGGCGGACTTTGCGCCGCGCAGCTTGAGGCACAACATTTCCCACAACTTATCACGCACCAGCGCAGAGACGTGGCCGACGAAAACTCCGGCCCGCAACTCTAGCAGCCAACGCGTCAACTCGCCCCGCACGCCCGGCGAGGCTCTGTCGAGGACAAAAACTACCATTTGTTCTGACTCCTTTCCTGCACGCACCGACGCCACCAGCCCATGCTCGATGAAGTGGGGCGCGATGAACCTTGTACGGCGAACCCACGGCCCGCATCAGTTTAAAAAGCCTACTCCCCACCCGCCAAATCTTCAGCCGGCTCGCTGGCCATGAGGCTCGCGGCGGATTCGCCGGCCCAGTTGACGCCGCCTTCCGCCGCCCCCTTTTCTGGATCCCACAGCCCGCCGGGCAGCGCGTCTTCCGCGTCGAACATTTCGTCTTCCCCTGCCGGCAGCGGGACGCCCAGAGCGCGTTCGATGTCAGGCACGACGCGCTGCAGCAGCCGCCCGGCGTGGAAGGCGTCGCGGCACGCGCGCCTGACGCGCCCTTCGATGTCCTCGTCGCCCTCCTTCGCCGCGCGGAACGAGAGCGGGATCGTCATCTCAGCCTTGTAGAGATCCGCCACGTCATAGACGAATGAGAGCATCTTGCCCGTGTGGATGAAACCGAGCGCGGGCGAATAGCCGGCTGAGACGATCGCCGCATGGCAGACGCCGTAGAGACAACTGTTGGCGGCCGAGAGCGCGCGGTTGACCGGATCAGCCGCCGCCCACGAGTCGCGCCGGTAAGAACGGCCCGCCCACTTGACGCCGGTTTCACGGCTCGCACGTGCGTAAGACTCACGCACGCGGATGCCCTCGCACCCGCGGATTTGTTGGAGCGTTAAGGCGGGGTCGAGCGGTTCGGGAAAGCGCATCTCGTACATTTGCCGCACCACTTGCAATCGCGCGGTCGCGTTCGTCGAGAGTCGCGCCTGCCGCAGCAGGTTGCGCGCGGCCCGCGTTTCGCCCATCCCCTGCGCGTAAAACCGCACGCCCATCTCGCCCGTCCACAGCACGAGGCAGCCGTTCTCGGCGAGCGCCCGCACCGCCGCGTGCGTGATGGTGGTCCCCGGCCCGATCATCAGCGTCGTCAGCCCCGCGCACGGCACCGGCGTCCGCCCGTTCGCGTCGTGCAGCGCGATGGCCTTGTCCTCTTGTTCGACCTTGCAATGCTCGACGTACAAGTAGCTCAGGCTGTCGCGCACTTTCGGCAACACGTGTAAATCTTTGAGTCCCATCAGCACACCCTCCTCATTAAGCGCCCGCCGCACGGGCGAGCGAGAGCAGTCCGAAGCCGTAAGCCTTGGCCGGCCCGACGCCTTCCTCGACAGCGCGCCGGAAAGCGGCGGCGTCCGTCACCTCTAACTCGCCCTCGAACAACGCCGCGCCGAACGTCAAACGTGACTTCTTCCGCCGGCCGTCGCCGTCGTCCGCCATCGGATCACGCCGCCAGCCGTGCGACTTCGCTTCTGGTAGAACCCGCACGTTCGCCACCACGCGCTGCGTCGCCTCTTCGTCCGCTGGCAACTGCACCGACACGAGCCGAAAGCCGTGCGCCTCGCCCTTGCGCCGCAGCCAGTCGAGTTGCTTCTCCTCGCCGCGCAACTCGACGCGCTTGCCCTGCGCCCCCGACTCTTCACGCTTGTTGCCCGCCCACACCCGCCGCGTCGGGTTAGCCCGCAAACGGAAACGCAGCCGCACGCCTTCGCCCAAATTGTCGAGCTTGTCGGCAATCGGCTTGCATTCGCACCCCGCCGCGCCGCCCGCCGCCGGAAGCACGTAGCCATCCGGCAGACGGGACCAATCCGGCGCGACGCGCGACTGGACCAGCACCGCAAACGACTTCATTCGCCGGTCATAGTCAGCGCGGTACAAAAGCTCAAACTGTTCGCGCGCGCCTTCGCTATTCGCTTCGGCCTGCGGGAATGCCGAGAGCAGTGTCCGGTGCAGCGCCTGACAATCACCGAGATCGCGTCGCGCCTCGCGGCTACGAGCATTGAGAATCAATCTTGAGAGATACATGAGTTCAAGAACCTCCTTCCGGATTGTCGATCCAGAGCGTGCGGACGCGACGGATGGCGAAGCGGCGCGTGGCGAAGGACAAGGGCACGTCTTGCCGCACCTCGACAGACTCGTCGCTTGGTTCCGCCTCCACGACGGCACGCAGGCGCAAGGGCGACCCCTCACCCTCGCCAACGCGCGGCGGCAACGGATAGCCACGCAGCGAGTCGAGAAGCGGCGCGTCGCTCAAACCATCCGGCAGCCACACGGGCAGGCTCGGCACGAACGCTTTGCGCCCAAGAAAAATTTGCCAACGTGGGCGCAGCAGGGCTTGGTGAAGACGCTGAAGCAACTCGTCGTCGTCCTCCGACTCCAAGCCGACAAGAAAACTCGCGTCGGCGAGGTAGTAGCGATTCGAGAGCGCAGTCGTGCCCGGCTTGCCCTCTGCCGTGACGACGCCGTAGGGGGCCGCGGCACGCC
>JBOGOY010000690.1:0-3204 GCA_050748185.1 Pyrinomonadaceae bacterium | reverse complement strand
CGCTGGAACGTAACCTGACGGGCGAGAGTCCGGCCGCCGAAGTCCGCGCCGCGCAACTCGTTCTCGAACAGGCGATCAAGGGCGTGGAGTTGATTGACTTGGAAGAGCGCGTCGAGCGCTTGGAGAGAGAAGCACTGCCAACGGAGGGCAAACGACGATGGGCCTAGAAGACCGCCTCAGACGCTTGGAGTATCAGTCGAGCAGCAAGGCCCAAGTGTGCGGCCATTGCCACGAATGGGGCGACAGTTTCGCTCGCCTCGCCGATGGACTTACTGAACAAGAGATCATGACCGAAGCCGAGGCGGGCGCGCTCGCCGATCCCGATGTCCTTCACGCCTACGCATGCAAGAGGCATTGCCCGAAGTGCGACCGCCCGGACCTCTTTGTTGTTCAAGTGATCGAGAGCCCGCCGCTCGAAATGGACATTAACGCCGGCCCGAATCATGGGCACACCGAACGCGGGGTAAATTGAAAGGTTCCCGATGAATCTCAAAAAGCGGGTTGAAAGTCTGGAAGGCGCGACGGGTGAACCGGAACCCGTGTGCGCTGAATGCACCGCCTCATTCGCCCGACTCATGACCGGTGTGCATGGGACCAGTGATCCGCCTGCCGTCATGAGACACACGCCGGAGGAACACGCGGAATTGATGGCAAAAATTGAGAAGATTTATGGGAAGCCGGAGCGCGGCCATTGCTTTAAAGCTTTCATCCGTTGAAGCGGCGGCGACGTGCGACCACTTCGTTCGTCGAGACGCCGAGGCCCGACTTGCTCAGGTTGAGGCCCGAGGGGACCAAGCTTGAAAGATTTGCGGAAAGAGAAGCCTTACCTTGTTTCACCCTCTCACTTGACGACGGGGAAGTGTTCGCGCATCTCGCGGCGCAGTTCGCGCACGTCGGCGCGGGTGTCGTGGGCGACCGAGCGCGTCTTGTCGAGGTCAATCTCGATGCGCTCGATGCGGGAGTCGAGCGAGTCTAAGCGCTCGGCCGTCTCCGCACGGAAGGCTTCGAGCGTCTCGGCCACCGCGTTGATGCGCTCTAAGACCGTCTCTAAGGTCGGCTTGGTGTCATACTTTTGCGCCATGTCTTCGGTTCGTTCTTCGCTCATTACATCTCGCCTTTCTCGCGCAAGGTGTAGTGAGTACACCTTGTCCACCTTGCCTGCTCACACCTCGGCTGCCGTTACTTCCGGCTGCTCTTCTTCTTCGCCGTGGAAGGCCCGTTAACGGCTCTGGCTGGCCCTGTGGTGAGTTTGGGGGCCGGGGTTGAGGACTTGGGCCGGCCGGGTTTGCGATCCGCCACCAGCTTCAAATCTTCTTCTTTGATGAAATAGTCGCGGCCTAACTTCTCGGCGGGTAAGCGCCCAGCCGTGATCATTTGCTGCACGCGCGTTACCGTCACGCCCAGCCGCGCCGCTACTTCAGGTGTAGTCAGCAAGCTCATACCGCCTTTATAAGACAAGGGAAACACTTGGTCAAGACTAAAAATAAGTATTGACTTAACTCTTGGTTTAGACTAATATTTTACCTGTCAGTGAGACATCAAGACAGAGAAAGGGACACCAAGATGCTGAACTTAAACGAAGCGAAGTTAGAGGCAGTGGCGCAGGAAGCTTTCGACAAGTCAGAAGGTTCGCGCCGCTGGCAAACCGCCATCGCGAAAGCCCTCGGTCAACCCGAAGACGAACGTGTACATCCACTACACCGGCCAGTCGTTGCTGATGCTTTCCGAGAGCGGCGAGATTTACGAAGCCAACGGCGTCTGCCAGTGCCGCGCGTTCGCGGGGGGGCAGCCCTGCTTTCACCGCGCGGCTTACAAACTCGTCAAGCGCTATCACGAAACCGCGCACTAAAAGCGAAAGGCTCGCCTGAGCCACTAACTCGGGCGAGCCCTTCAAACTCTCCACTCCGGTTAGGAAAGGAAAGCCATCCATGAAGAAAGATACCACAGGGCAGCGCCCCGCTCAGCCCGCGCCCGATGACGTGATTGACTTGGCAGCCGGGCGGCCAGAGTACGACCGCGCCGCGCAGTTCGTCGTCGATCTGTTCGAGGTTGACGGCCGCGCCGGACTTTCTCACCACCGCGGTCTTGGTGGCGCTGGATGCGGCCGCGGGCCGGGAGAAGCTCGACATCTGGCGCGAGACCAAGCGCGGGCCGGAGTTTGACCAGCGGGCGCTCGCCGCGCTCTTCACCCGGACGCGGATGCTTGACCTCGCGCCGCCCCCGCCAGATTCTCGCGCCGCCCTTGCCGCGCACATCGTCGCGCTGATGGCGCATCCGCTCGTGCCGCTTCGTCTCTATCACGAGATCGGAGACTGCATCTGCGACGCGGGCAGCGCCCTGATGGGCGAACTGGAAGCCGCGCCCGCGTGGATCGAGCGCGTCCTCGCACAAGGCACGTGCGGGTATGCGGCCTGTCCGGGCGGCGGGTGTGACGGGCGCTCTCACCAGAAAAAAGGCGCGGTTGGAAGGGGGGCGCGCTAATGGCCGGACAGATCATCAAGCGCGGGCGTCAGACGTGGCTCGTTCGCATCTTCACGGGGAGAGACGCGAAGGGCAAACGCCGCTACTTCAACAAAACTATTCACGGCACAAAGAAAGAGGCGGATAAGTATCTCAGCGCGACGCTGACGGCAATCAGCACCGGCACGTTTGTTGAAGCATCGCCTTTGACGTTGAGCGCCTACCTCGACAGGTGGCTTGAAGTGGCGGCACGCCCGCGCCTCACAGAGCGCACCTATACAAGCTATGAATGGTTGCTCAAACAGCATGTGCGCCCGGCCATCGGAGAGAGAAAGCTGGCCGATGTCCGCCCGTTGCACGTTCAGGCCATCTATAGCCATATGCTCGCGCCAAAGCTGAAGGACGATGAGACGCCGAAGCCCGGCGTCACTTACGGGCTGGGCCTATCAGCGTGCAGCGTGCGTTACACTCACGCGGTCCTTTCATCTGCCCTCAAACAAGCGGTGCGGTGGCACATGCTTGCCCGCAACCCTTGTGAAGCCGTGGAACTGCCGCGCAAGGTGCCAAGAGAGATGCAAGCCTTCGCTCCTGACGAGGCGGCGCGCTTTCTGAAGGCCGCGGCGGAAGATAAACACGGCACGTTATTCACTTTCGCGCTGGCGACGGGGATGCGACCGGAAGAGTACCTTGCCCTTAGATGGTCGGATGTTGATTTGCAGAAGGGCGCAGCGACGGTGCAGCGCC
>JBOGOY010000689.1:0-3206 GCA_050748185.1 Pyrinomonadaceae bacterium | reverse complement strand
GAACGATGGCGGCCAAGTATTTCAAAGACGCGAACCGCACCGTGGTCACGCTCTCGACCGACAAGAACAGCAAGGAGGGCGGAAATTGATGCGACGCAACTTATCGCTGGCGCTGACACTGGCCCTGATCGGAATGCTCATCATGCCCGCCGCAGCACAGAGACGCCGCAGCACGACAACGAAGAGCGCACAGAAAACACCTCGAACCGGCGCGGCCTCGCGTGGCAAAACGGAAGTGCTGTTGCCGAACCGCTCGCCGCTCGTCTCTTTCCGCGTCCTCTTCATGACCGGCGCAGCCGACGATCCGGCTGGCAAAGAAGGGCTGGCGGCACTGACCGCCGCGATGCTCGCGCAGGGCGGTTCGCGCCAGATGTCTTACCAGCAGATCGTCGAAGCCTTCTACCCGATGGCCGTCTCGTTCGGCTCGCAGGTGGACAAGGAGATGACAGTCTTCACCGGGACCACGCACGCCGACAACCTCTCGCGTTACTACGAACTCGTCAGTCAGATGCTGCTCGATCCCGGCTTTCGCGAAGACGATTTCATGCGCCTCAAGTCTGACGCCACCAACTTCCTCAAGGTGTCTCTGCGAGAGGGCAACGACGAGGAACTCGGCAAGGAGCGGCTTTACAACAACATCTACGAGGGCCACCCCTACGGCCACCACAACGTGGGCCGGGTCGGCGCGCTCGAACGGCTAACGCTCGCCGACGTGCGCGACTTCTATCAGCGGCACTACACGCAGGCCAACATGATCTTGGGCCTCGCGGGCGGCTACCCGGCAACCTTTCCCGCCAAAGTTAAATCCGACTTCGCGGTGCGGCTCGCGGCCGGCGGACCAGCGAAAAACAATTTCTTCACGCCGAAGCTCGAAGCCGGGATGCACGTCGATCTGGTCCGGCGCGATACGCGCTCGACCGCGATCTCGATGGGCTTTCCCGTCAACTTGACGCGCGCCGACCGCGACTGGCCCGCGCTCGCCGTCGCCGCTTCTTACCTCGGTCAGCACCGCTCTTCGAACAGCCACCTCTACCAGCGTCTGCGTGAAGCGCGCGGGCTCAACTACGGCGACTACGCCTACATCGAATACTTCCCGCGTGGGATGTTCCAGTTTCAGCCCGACCCGAACCTCGCGCGCCAGCAGCAGATTTTCCAAATCTGGATTCGCCCGGTCGAGGCCGAAAACGGCCACTTCGCGTTGCGCGCCGCGCTCTACGAGTTCGACAAACTGGTCCGCGACGGGATGACCCAAGAGACTTTCGAGGCGACGCGCGAGTTCCTCTCGAAGTACGTCAACATCCTCACGCAGACGCAGGACGCCCAACTCGGCTACGCGCTCGACAGCCGCTATTACAATATCGGCGACTTCCCTGTTTACATGCGCGCGCAACTCGCCCGTCTCACGCTCGCCGACGTGAACAACGCCATCAAAAAATATCTCTCGACGAACCGGATGCGCGTCGTCATCGTCACCAAAGACGCCGACGCTTTGCGCGACGCGATCGTCTCTAACAAACCCTCGCCGATCACCTACAACTCGCCCAAGCCGCAGACGATTCTCGACGAAGATAAACTCATCGAGGCCTACCCGCTCGACGCGCGCCCCGAGCACGTCCGCGTCACGGCGGTCGAGCGAGTTTTCGAGTAAGGGATGAGGGATGAGGGATGAAGTAAATCAACTTCGCCTTCGGTTCATCCCTCATCCCTCATCCCTCATCCCTTTGCTTATGCTCTGGCTCTATCTCCTCCTCGCCGCGCTCGCGGGCGCTTTCATGCCGGTGCAGGCGGGCATCAACTCGCAGCTCGCGCGCTGGATGTCGCACCCGGTTCAAGCGGCGTTCGTATCATTCGCTGTGGGAACGCTGGCGCTGTTCGCCTATTGCGTCGCGCTGCGCCAACCCGTGCCGAGTTTGGGCCACCTCGGCGCGACGCCGTGGTGGGTCTGGACCGGCGGACTGCTCGGCGCGTTCTTCGTCACCGCCGCCACGATCCTCGTGCCCCGCATCGGCGCGACGATGCTTTTGAGCGCCTCGATCGCGGGGCAGATGGGCGTCTCGCTGCTGCTGGACCACTACGGACTGATCGGCCTGCCCGAGCGCCCGGTCAGCGCGTGGCGGGTGGTCGGCGTCGTGCTGGTGGTGGCCGGGGTGCTGGTGATTCGGCGTTTCTGAAAACGCCCGCGGAAAGCTCTGTGAAAGGAGGGCGAGTTGGCACCAGCTAAAGTTATCAGTCTGGCTCTCTTCCTTACCGTGATACCTCTTCTTTCCGCACATCAGGCGGCACAGCCGTTTAACTTGACACCCATAGGACAAGTTCTGCCTCGACAGTCATCGCTGCATAATCGCTTTCAATTGCAAGCCGCTCTGAACCCGCAGTCGGCGGCCGGTCGCAGAGCGCCCCGCCCGAGCAAATCCCTACGCAAGCCCGACGTGATCTACGTCCCGACCCCGTCCGAGACGGTGGCCGAGATGTTGCGCTTGGCCGACCTCAAGCCGGGCGACGTGCTCTACGACCTCGGCAGCGGCGACGGGAGGATTCCGATCGCGGCGGCCAAACAGTACGGCATCCGGGCCGTCGGGATCGACATCGATCCAGTGCTGGTAGCGGAAGCCGGCGAGCGCGCGAAGCAGGAAGGCGTCGCCGATCGTGTGAGATTCGTCAACGCGGACATGTTCCGCGCGAACCTGAGCGAAGCGACCGTCGTCACGCTTTACCTCTCTGACAGAATCAACCTGCTGTTGCGCCCCAAACTTTTGCGCGAACTGCGGCCCGGCGCGCGTATCCTCTCGCACGACTTCCGCATGGGCGACTGGCAGCCCGAGCAAACCGTCAAAGTCCCGTGGCACGGCAACCTCTACCGCACCGTCTACCTGTGGACGGTGCCGGCGCGCAAGCGCACGAAGCAGCACAACCGTTAGAATCTGCGGGGAAAGATAAGCCACAGAGGGCACAGAGGACACGGAGAAAGCAATGATGAGTGCGAAACGATGAATGATGAATGACAGACCACCTGCTTCTGATTCACCATTCATCATTCATCGTTTCGCATTTGCTTCCTCTGAGTTCTCTGTGCCCTCTGTGGTAAAAAATCCGAGTCGAATAAGTGTTGGATGGTTCTGGCGTTCTCTCAGGAATCAGCCGACGATGTCAGCATTTCTTCCAAGAGATTTTGTGACACTCGCAACCTGTACTCGGCCGTCGAGCGC
>JBOGOY010000688.1:0-3208 GCA_050748185.1 Pyrinomonadaceae bacterium | reverse complement strand
GTCCAAAGTCAGGAAGCATGGCTCTCGACTTTGGACCTTGAACTTTGGACTTTGAACTTTCGATTATGCCTTCGGCGCGACGTAGAACTGCCGGTGATTGATTCGGTAAACCTTGTCGTCGAACTGGCCGTCGCCGTCCACGTCCACCTTGACCTCGATCTTGTGCTTCTTGCCGTCGCGCCGCTCGCCGGGGTTGTAGCCGAGGCTGTACTGATTACGCATCAAGTTGTTGATGCTCGTCAGCACCGAGTTCAGTTCGCCCTCGAAGGTGACGGGGAAGTAAGCCCCGCCCGACTCTTGGGCGAAGGTCCGCAGGGCGTTTTGCGCCTGCAGGAAGGTCATGCGGCCGGGGAGCCCGGTCAACGTGTCGAGCGGCCCTAACTGATTGTCGAACCTTTTGAAGAAGAGGTTGCCGGTCCCGATAATGTAGATCGGCACGCCCGCGTTGCGCGCGATTTTGAGCGCCTCGTCGTAGTTGATCTTGCTGAACGTGTCGATGCCGGAGGAGACGAGGAAGACGGCGCGGCGGCGTCCCTGCAATTCCGACAGCCCGGCGTAATCGGACTTTTCCTGCTCGCTGTCTTCGAGCACGACCGAGTCGCCGCGCCCGCCCATCAGCGTCAGCTTCAGTGCGTCGAAGAGGTTGGCTTCGCTCGAAGCCGGGCGGTTGCGGAGCAACAGATTGACCGTTTCGCTGATGCGGCGCGGATCGTTGGTAAAGTCTGTGATCGGCGTCGGCCGGATGTCGTAGGCGATGACCGCCACGTAATCGTCGGGCGGGCGGATGAAGCGCGAGAGGAAGAAGGCCATCGGCCGCAGCACCTCATAGCGGCCCGGCTCAAACTGGTTGCCGCCGATGCGCTCGGTCAGCCGGCTGAACTCCAGCACCATCGCCACCGTGATCGGAGCCTCGGGCGTCGAGAAATTGGTGATCGACTGTTGCACGCCGTCCTCGAAGATGGCGAAGTTTTCCTTCTTCAAGCCCTGTACGATCTGCCCGGTCTTTTTCTGATAGACGACCGCCTCGATGTTGACGAGGTTAGCTGTGACTTTCACGATCTCGTCCTGCCCCGGAGGGGTTTTGAGGATGTCGGCCGGCGGCGGCTCTTCCTGTTGTTCGCCGTCCCGCTTTGGCGTGTCGCCGGGGCGCTGATTTTTCTTCTGCGACTGCGTCGGCGGCTGCCGGCGCGACTGCGCCAGCGCGGCGAACGGGGCGACAAAGGTCGCGGTCAGCAGCGACGCGACAACGGCGAAAAGCAGGAATCGACTGGTAAAAGATATTCTCGACATGAAATAAACCTCTTCACGCACGACAGGCGGGAACTGCTCAGGAATTGAGATGACTGCACTATAAGTCTCGCCTACTAACGGGTCAACGGTAGGATGCGGGAAAGCAGCGGTCAGTGGTCTGTGGTGGGCGCGGGCCGTCTGGTTTCGGATGGTTCAAGCGGCAAGCCTGACTCCTTTTCGCCGTCGCCGCATATTAACAGAAAAAGGTCGGAGCTTGGCTTTCGCTGATCCCCGACCTTAAACCTTAAACCTTAAACTTCAAACCCTGCCGTTACGGCCTGTTCCCCGCGACGGCTTCGGCCTCGATGGTCACGTCGAACGCGCCCGAGTTGTCGTTGAGGTTGCCCTCGTTGACGCCGAGGAAGAGTCGCCCGTCGCGCGGCGCGACGATCTCGCGCCCGTTACCGACGGGGATGAACTCGTCGTTGTCGTCGCCGATGACGGCGATGAGCGATCCCGTCGGCTCGTTACGCATCAGCTTTTCGTTGTCGGGGCGGGACAGGCCGGCCGGCGTCGCATAGAGGCCGCCGCCCAGAGAGACACGGCCCGTCGCGGAGATGCGTAGGCGCTGCCCCTTGCGGACCATTAGACCACTGTCGTTCCAGCCGTTGGAAAAATTGTCGGCGCGCACCCGGATGCGGATCGGAAAGAAGGCCGGCGCGACGCCAGAATTCGTGCCCGTCGGCGGAGACGTGCGCCCGGTCTGCCGGCCGCCGCCGGTAGTGTTGTCAGTCACCGGCGCGCTGGGCCGCGTGTCGGCCCGATCGTCGGCCGTGCGTCCGGCGTTGGTGGTCGCGTCGTTGGCGATGTCTTCGCCTCCGGTCGCCGGCCCAGCGGCTGTGCTCTCAAACTCGATCGATTCGACGTCCTCCATGTAGAGCGTGATGCGGCTGCGGCGGCCGCGCGCGCCCGCGCCGATGAGCACGACGAATTGTTGATCCTTGAAGCTGACGATCTGGCCGCGAATGACCGACCCGTCGCGCAGGCGGATGGTGTCGGCAAAGGCCGTCAGGCCCGCACCGAGGGCGAGCACGGCTGCGGCGGCGAGCGTAAACAGGGGCTTGATTTTTCTCATGATTCCTCCGGGGATGCTGGCGGCCGGGCGCTTGAGGCCCGGCATCGCGGCACGTTTACCAGACCGCCATACCTTTGGCAAGAGGAGAGCCTGACAGGCTGTGGCAAAGGATGGCATCGGCCGCGCCGTTAGTTGCCTGCAATGTTTCGGCGCGGAGCGACAAGTTAGCCCGCACCCGCGCACGCGGCGACGAGCCAGAGTGTAGCAGCTTGGTCAACCCCATTAGCAGGGAAGACTTCTCAACGCCGTGCGGTGAATCAGTCCCTGAACGGGCGAAGTTCGTACTGCTCATGCTCGCGCTGCTGCGTCTCACGCCTCTCCAGCGCCTCATCAACCGACAATTTACCGGCACCGTGGAAAAGGAAGAACAAGCCGGCCGCGATCATCAGGAGGGCTGGAAACATTTGCGCGAAGGTCTGGCCGAGGTGGGCGATGAAGATGGCGGCGACGAAATTGATGATGAAGGGAATCGAGGTCAGGCGAACGAAAGCCCCGATGAGGATCGAGACGCCGCAGACGAACTGCGTGTAAACCGACAGGCGGGCGGCAAAGGACGGTGAGGGGACGCCCCGCGCCGCGAGGAATCCCACGAACTCCTGCATCCGCGCTCCGCTGAGGATGTTGTCCTGCACGCCCCAGATGATGAAAGAGCCGATCAACAGCCGGAGGAAGATAACGCCGTATTCTTTGCGGCGTTTGAAAAACTCAAAGTTGAGAAGGTGTCGGAGCATGATGGGAATTGCGGAATGCGGATTACAAGGAATTGCGGAATGCGGATTGTGAATTGCGGATTAGAAGAAGGCCAGTCTTTCAATCCGCAATCCGCAATCCGCAATCCACCGC
>JBOGOY010000687.1:0-3212 GCA_050748185.1 Pyrinomonadaceae bacterium | reverse complement strand
GCAGTGGTACGTGGCCGGGGTGGATCCGCGGAGCGAAGCCGCGCAACTCTTGCGCGCGGGTGATCGCATTCTGGCCGTGGACGGCGACACGAGGGTCGAGAGAATCGGCCCGTGGCTGCGGCTGCGAACTATCCCCGCCGGGCAGCCCTACACCATCCGCGTCGCGCGTGAGTCTGGCCGACAGGAGGAATTCACCCTCAGCCCGCGCCTCGGTTCCGGAACAGACACCGCGCTGTTGGGTTCACTCGCGAGTCTCGTCTATTTCGCCTTCGCTCTGTTCGTCGGCTTGCTGAAACCGGGCCACCGCGCCGCGCAGTTAGCTTCGCTCTCCGCCTTCTGCCAAGCTCTCTACATCATCAACCCGCACCTCATCGGCCTTGACGAGCAAGGGTTCCTGCTCGGGTGGGGACAGTACGTTTATTACGCCGCTTACTTTTTCCACCCCATCAATCTGGCGCTGGTCTTTCACTTCTTCTACCGCTTCCCGCCGACCGTGCCCAAGGGCCGTTTCTGGTCCCGTCTGGTCGTGGCGCTTTATGCGTTGGCGGCCGTGATCGCGGTCGGGAACCACTGGCGCGAGTTCGCCACGGTGCAGGACGTGGAGACGGCGTCGGTCATCTTCGAGCAGCACGCCCGCTTATTCTCGGACCTCTTCCTCATCGAGAACTATTTCAGGCACCTCGTCTTCATCCTGATCTTCGCGGTCGTCGTGCGTAACTACCGCGCGGTCAGCGAGCCGGGCGAGCGACGCCGCCTCAAGCTCGTCACCTGCGCGGCGCTCGCCTACGCGCTACCGCCGCTCGTCAACATGACGTTCGCTCGGTACTTCGAGCGGTTCGGCCCGCCGCCCGCTTCGTTGGAGCCGCTTTATCACGCGGTAGTCTGGGCCGGGCGCGCGACGACGTTGCTGTTCCCCGTCGTCGTCGCCTACGCCATTGTTAAGCACAGGGTCTTTGACCTCAACTTCGTCGTCCGGCGCGGCCTGCAATACCTGCTGGCCCGCAACGCTCTGCGCGTCGTGCTGGCGTTGCCGGTCGCTGGCCTCGCGTGGTCCGTCCTGTCCGACCCGGAGCGCACGCTCGGCGAGATCATTTTCCGCAGTTCTGTTTACTTTTATCTGTTAGCCGCGGCCACCGCCGCGTTCAGTTTGAAGTACCGACGGCGGCTCGTCGCGTGGCTCGATCACAAGTTCTTCCGCGAGGCCTACGACCGCGAGCGCGTGCTGCTCTCGCTCGCTCACAGAGTCCAGACCTGCGACTCGTTCGAGGAGACGGCCCGACTGGTCAGCCGTCAGGTCGAGGCCGCTCTCCACCCGAAGAGCCTGCACATCTTTTACCGCGCCGAAGATCAGCGCGAGTTGACGCTCGGTTACACCTCCTCCGGCGGCGGCGGTGTCGCCAGTCCGCCCGGCGCATCACGCATCGCCGACGACTCGCTGCTCTTGCAAGCGCTGGTGGGGGAGGGCAGCACAGCGCGCGATTACGCTTCGCTGCGCGGGCTGCCGCGCGAGGAACGGGCGTGGCTCGAAGGCTTGCGCGTCGAGTTGCTCGTGCCCCTCTTGAGTGCGGATCACGATCTCGCGGGACTGTTTTTGCTCGGCGAGCGGAAATCCGAGCAACCTTACGCGCCGACCGACCGCAGGCTGCTCGAAGGCATTGCCGGCCAACTCACGGTGGTCTATGAAAACATGCGCCTCAGAGAGCGCATGAGCCGCGAGCAGCGGATCAAGCGCGAGGTGCTGGCCCGGCTCGACGGGGGGAGCCTCAACCTGCTGCGCGAGTGCCCCGCGTGCGGCGCGTGCTACGACTCGGACGTGGAAGTCTGTGCGGAGGACGGGCGCGAGTTGCGCCTGACGTTGCCGGTAGGGCGGCTGCTGGAAGGGAAGTACCGTTTGGAGAGACTCGTCGGGCGCGGCGGCATGGGCGCGGTTTACGAGGCCACGGACGTGCGCCTCTCGCGGCGTGTCGCCGTCAAGATTATGACCGGCAGCCTGTTCGGCGACCAACACGCCCTGAGTCGCTTCCGGCGCGAGGCGCGCACGGCCGCCCGCCTCGCCCACCCGAACATCATCTCGATCCACGACTACGGGGCCGTCGAGGCGGGCGGAGCGTACCTCGTGATGGAGTTGGCGCGCGGGCGCACCTTGCGCGAGGAGTTAGAACGCGCCGGCCGCTTCACGCCGCGGGCGTGCGCCGATCTCCTCGAACAAATCTTAGACGGAGTCGAGGCCGCGCACGCGGCGGGCGTCGTCCACCGCGACCTCAAGCCGGAGAACATTTTACTGATCGAGGAAGGAAGCGGGCCGGCGCGGGCCAAAATTCTCGACTTCGGCATCGCCAAGACGCGCATCTTCGAGGCGGCCGGGTCGGCGGCGCACACCGCGCCCGGCGTCATCCTCGGCACGCTCGGCTATATGTCGCCCGAACAACTCGCCGGCGAAGAGGTAGACGAGGGCACGGATGTCTACTCGCTCGGCGTGATTGCCTACGAGGCGCTCACCGGCCGACGCCCGTACCGCGGGCGGACGCCTCTCGAACTCCTGCGCTCAATGCAGACTGATCTGCTAGACCTGCCCGGCGACGACGACACGCCGGAGGTGAGAGAGTTGCTTGCGGCGCTCAAAAAGTGTCTGGCCCCGCAGGCGTCGGCCCGTTACGCCACGGCCGGGGAGATGCGGCGCGGCGTCGTCCCGGCCTTGCGCCGCGCCACTGACGCCGCTACAGCGTCCGCCGGCCAGCCCGTGCTGCCATGAAGCGCGCGCCGGCCGACAGCCCGCCGCCCCCTGCGGCGGAAGAGGAGGAGGTACTGACGTGGGCCGAGGTCAGCCGCACGCACCCCGTCCGCCACGGCGTCTATAACCGCAACGGCCGCCTTGCCTCGCTGCTGACCGACTTTGGCCGCCTCAACCCCTGCTACCCCGATCGTCGCGCCTCGGATGACCCCGACACGATTGAATATACCGGGCAGGGCCGCCACGGGGACCAACAACTGACGCCCGCTAACCGCGCGCTCTTCGACGCCATCGAAAGCGGCCACGTGGTCCCGCTGTTCAACAAGCTCGCCGTCGGGCGCTGGCGCCTCGTCGGCCGCTTCCGCGTCGTCGCCGCGCGCTACGACTACGACGAACAAGAGCGCCGGATGCTGTGGCGGTTCACGCTCAAACGGGTCTAAAGTCCAAGGTCCAAAGTCCAAAGTCGGAAACCGGTTTGACT
>JBOGOY010000686.1:0-3213 GCA_050748185.1 Pyrinomonadaceae bacterium | reverse complement strand
AGACAAGCTGCTCTTCATTCATCATTCCGCCTTCATCATTCATCATTCATGGTTTCCTGTGTGCCCTTCGTGGTTGATCTCTCCATCCTCACCTTGTAGGTGTTCAGGACAAATAACGCTCAGTCCTGCGAGGCGCGTCGCTGCGCGACCCATTGGACGAGGGCGATCGCGATCGCGCACAGGATCAGGATGTGCAGAAAACCGCCCTTCCCTAAGAGCAAGCCGACGAGCCAGACGGCGAAAAGGGCGAACGAGATCAACCACAAACCCATCCGAAACTCCGTCACTAAAGTGCGCCTGAAGCCGCGCCGTTAACCCAGACGCCTTCTCCGCCCGTGTCACAACTGATCGTTCAGCTTGTAGCCGACGCCCCGCACCGTCAGTACGTAGCGCGGGTTCTTCGGGTCGGGCTCGAGCTTCTGCCGCAGCCGGTTGATATGCGGGTCCACGTTGCGCTGGTATCCCTCGTATTCCGTGCTCCAGACCTGATCGAGCAGGTCGTTGCGCGACCACGCACGGCCCGGCTCGCTGGCGAGGCGTTCCAGTATCTGAAATTCGAGCGGGGTCAAATCAACTGTCTCGCCCTCGCGCAAGACCTCGTGGCGGCGCTTGTCTATGACGAGTTCGCCGATTTTGACTCGCTGCGTGTCGCCGGTCGGTTGCGGGGCGCGCCCGGCGCGGCGAAGCAGCGCCTCGACCCTGACCTCAAGCTCGCGTGGATCAAAAGGCTTCGCGAGGTAGTCGTCCGCGCCGGCTTCGAAACCCGCGACCTTGTCGGTGATATCGTCGTGCGCGGTCAAAAACAGGGTGGGGGTTTCAACGCCCCGCTCCCGCAAACGCTTGAGAAGTTCCAGTCCGGTCATGCCCGGCATGGTCACGTCGAAGATGAAGCAGTCGTAGTCGCCCGCCATGCCCGGCTGGACCGCCTCCTCGCCGGTTTCCTTCTCCGTCACTTCAAAGCCCAGCCGTCTGAAATACCCGGCCAGCAGGGGGCGCAAACTCGGATCGTCGTCAACGATTAAGATTTTTCGGCTCACTGGTCGTACAGATCTCCCTGTCGCCCGCGCCGGGCGCGCGTCCCACACACGCGGGGTTGTTTAGGAAATTAACGGTCGGGTCATTATATGCCAAAACACTGGCGAGGCGTGAAAAGAATAGACGTTTTAGGTCTTTCGGCCGCGAGCGGCTTCCTTGACGATGCGCTTCGCAGCTACGTATCATGCCGGTTCCGGTGGCTCCCGACGACACACTCCTGCCCTCTCGCTGCCGGATCGTACTTACTGCGCGCACAAAGACAAGATGCACGATCTCAGGCGACTACTTCAATACCTGCGCCCGCACTGGGGAAAGTTCGCGCTCGCGACCGTCGCGATGCTCGCCGGGGCCGTGTTGCAGAGCGCCGTCGGAGCGCTCATCGTCCCCATTTTCGATCAGGCGCTGGCGCGCCCGGACGGCACGGCAGAGCGCACGCAGACACTGTTTGATCTGCAAAATCTCATCCCGGCTTCCGGCTTTGCGGCGTGGCGCACGATCTCGCTGCTCCTGATTTTTTTCACCGTCGCGAAAGGTGTCGCCGAATATTTTTCTACTTATCTGATGGCGCGCGTCGGGCAGGAGGCCGTGCTGCGTCTGCGGCAGGATTTGTACGCACACCTGCTGGCCCAGTCGGCGAACTTTTTCGAGCGACACCGTTCCAACTACCTCGTCTCGCGCCTCGTCTCCTCGGCGGCGGCCATCGAGACGGCCGTGACCTCCACCTTGCGCGACTTGCTGCGCGAGGGGTTCACGCTCGTCGCCTTTCTCTCGGCGTCGTTCTATTACTCGTGGCGGCTCACGCTCGGCTCGCTGTTGATCGCGCCCGTCGTCGGCTGGCTCACAGCCACCTTCGGCAAGAGACTCCGCAACCTCGCGCGCGAGACACACGAGGGCAGCCAGCGCCTCGTGGATACGGCGCAGGAGGCGCTCGCCAACCAGACCATCGTCAAGGCCTACTTGGGCGAAGCGCGCGAGTCGGCGCGGTTGACGAAAGTGGCTCGTGGGATCGTGCGTGCGAACCTGCGCTCAGCCCGCATCAGCGGGTTCGCGCCACCGACCATCGAAGTGATCGGCGTCGTCGCGGTCGCGGTGCTGCTTTATTTCGGTCAGCGCGAGATTACCGCGGGCGGCATGACGACGGCGCAGTTTCTGACGTTCCTCTTTTTCCTGTTCTCCAGCTACGATCCGATGCGAAAACTCTCGCGCCTGCACAATGCGTTGGAGACGGCGCTCGCCGCCGCCCGCCACGTGTGGGAGGTGATGGACGAGCACGCCGAGATCAGCGAACGCCAAGACGCAGTCGAACTGCGCCCGCTGCGGAGCGAGATCGAGTTGCGCGCTGTGTCCTTCGGCTATACGAACGAAGAGCGACCCGTCCTGCGTCACATCGACCTGCTGATTCCGGCGGGGCAGATGGTCGCGCTCGTCGGCGAGTCGGGCGGTGGCAAATCGACGCTGACGAAACTCATCCCGCGTTTTCACGATCCCGACTCGGGCGCGGTCCTCTGGGACGGCGCGGACCTGCGCGGCGCACGGCTCGCCAGCCTCCGCCGGCAGATCGCACTCGTCACGCAGGAAACCGTGCTCTTCAACGACACGGTGCGCTACAACATCTCTTACAGCCGCCCCGACGCCACAGACGCGGAGATCGCAGAGGCCGCGCGCGTCGCCTACGCGCACGACTTCATCAACGAGTTGCCCGAAGGGTACGACACGTTGGTCGGCGAGCGCGGTATCTTCCTTTCGGGCGGTCAGCGCCAGCGCCTCGCCATCGCCCGGGCCGTGCTCGCCGACGCCTCGGTGCTCGTCCTCGACGAAGCTACTTCGGCGCTCGACGCCGAGAGCGAGCAACTGGTCCAGCGCGCGCTCGCCAACCTGACGCGCGGACGCACGACCGTGGTCATCGCGCACCGCCTCTCGACCGTTCGCCGCGCCGACAAAATCGTTGTCATGGAACGAGGCCGCATCGTCGAAACCGGTCGCCACGCGGAACTGCTCGCCCAGAGCGGCATCTACAAACGCCTTTACGAATTACAGTTCGCAGACGAACAGGAGGAAGTCACAACCAGTTTTCAGTAGCCGGTTTTCAGTTTTCAGCTCAATCCTGAAAACTGAAAACTGAAAACTGAAAACTGAAAACTGAAAACTGCTTATGAAATCCATGACAGGATTCGGGCG
>JBOGOY010000685.1:0-3213 GCA_050748185.1 Pyrinomonadaceae bacterium | reverse complement strand
TGCCGAAGGCGAGCGTCGAGAGAATGAGCGCGAGGCAGAGCGTGAGAACGACGAAGCGGCTGGCGGCCGTGTGCGCCGACGGCGCTTCGCCAGCTTCGCCCGGCGGCGCGCTCGGCGGGGCTACCGCCGGCCTCGCCGTCACGCCTGATCCTTGCGCTCCTGCCGTTATCGCCGCCGAGGCGTTGGAGAGTGAAGTCGTCATACCAGACTTTTCCGAAAATGGGGCACACCGGCGCGGGGCACGGCTCGCGGTTGAACCTGATCGTCACGGCCTGCGTCTCCGGGCCGGTCGCGAAGTTAAGCGCCGCGAGTTGCCAATCGCTCGTGCCCTGCGGAAGCGCCGCGGACGTGGCGAGTGGGCGCGCCGGATCGGCGGCGTCCAACACCTCCGCGACGGGCGCACTGACGGTCTGCAAACCTTCCGTGCGGGCGTAAAACTCCAGCCGGTAGCGCGTGCGCGGCTCGACCACGACGAACTGCGAGACGCTGCGAAAGTCGAGCGGGTCGGGAGCGTCGAAGACGACGCGGAGACTGCGCCCGCCCCCGCGCCGCTGGCGCTCGTCGAGGTTCAATTGCGACTGCGGCTGCGTTACCACCTGCCAGCCGAAGAAGCTCTTACCCGGCGGCCCGACCGGTCCCTCGAACCCGCCGTTAAGGACGCTTTCGGCCTGCGGCAACTGTTTTGTTCCGCCCTCGCCGTCAGCCCGCGCCGCGGCCAGATCGCGCTCCATTTCGAGTACGTCCTGAAAGCGCTTGCCGGCGAAAAGGGCGCGCTGCAAGCGCCCGCCGAGGTCGCCCACCGCCTCTGCCCCGTCGCCCAATGCTCGGCTCGTCAGTCCGCGCCACAGTCGGAGCGCGTCGTCGAGTCGCCCACGCGCGAGCATGAAGTCAACGAGCGCAGCGCGCGTCGAGGCGTCGTCGCCCATCGCGCGCAGGACTGACTCCACGTCGCCTTCGTAAAGTTGCCACGCCGCATCTATCACCTGCGCGCGGTAGCGCGCCGGGTTTCCTTCGGCCGCACGCTGCAACTCGGCGAAGCCCTCGGCTTCGCGCCCCTGCCGCAGCAGATGGTTGCCGAGGAACCAGCGCGGGTCGGCATAAGTGGGAGCCAGCTCGACCGCGCGCCTGAACGCCGCCTCGGCCCCGTCGGGGTCGCCCGCCAGAGAGCGCGCCCGCCCCAGTTTCAGCCATAGACGATAGTCGTTCGGCGAGAGGCTCGCGGCCAGTTCGTATTGCCTGACGGCCGCGGGCAGTTGCTCCGGCAACAGGCTGCGCGCGCCGAGTTCGGCCAGCGCGAGGTGCGTCAGCGGATCGTCGGGCGCGATCCGCGTCGCCGCCTGCGCCGCCGCCGGGTCCGGCGCCCAGACGGCTACAGTGTTCGCCACGCACCAGCGCGCCGCGTACCACACGCCCGTCAGCGCCAACAGCACCGGCAGCAACAGCAGCGCCCGCCGCCACCATCCGGCCCTCAAGTCAACGGTCGTGATGTCATCAGGCATGAAAACAGTAGCCAGTAGTCAGTAGCCAGTAGTCAGTAGCCGGTAGAAGCACATGCCTTTTCTACTGACTACTGACTACTGGCTACTGACTACTTCAATTTGAATCCTCATCCGCTTCAGCGTAATCCGCGCGGCTTCGCAGTCGCGCGTGATCTCCTGCAAACGCTCGTCGGCGATCTTCTGGCTGGAGATGAGCACCTCGCTGATCCGCTGTTCCTCGCAGATGCGCCGGAGGCGGCCGTTGCCGCCAAAGACCTTGAGGCCGTGAATCATCTTGCCCTTCTTGTGCGGATCGTCGTCCACGAACCCGATCGGTTTGAGGCGCAGGGCGCGGTTGTTGAGCACCTCGCGCAGCAGCAACTCGCCCGCGTCGCCCGCGCCGTAGATCAGCACCCGCCGCCCGTCGCGCACGGAAGACTGTGGCAACAGTCGCCGAAACATCCGAAACGCGAGACGGCTGCCGGTGAGCATCATGAAGAGAAGGATCGCGTCGAGGATGAAGACCGCCCGCGAGAGCCCCTCGAAGCGGAACGCCAGTACGAGCGCGACGACGCTTCCGATCGACCCGAGCACGACGCCCTTAGCGAAATCCACTAAGCCGTCGAGGCTGACATAGCGCCACAACCCCCGGTAAACGCCCGCCGTCAACAGCGCGAAGAGCTTAACGCAGACGAGCACCGGGATGATGCGGATCATTAACAACCACGCGCCGTTCTCCATCACCGAGCCGAACATCAGCGTGTAGGCGCTGTAGTAAGACAGCACGATCAGCGCCACGTCGAGCAGCACCTCGAAGATGCGCCGCTTGTACGAGAGGTCCACGAAGAAAGAGACGAGCGGCTTTTCGCGCGCCTGCGCCATCTCCTCCTCGTCATAAACCTTGACGCCCGCGAGGTAGACGCCGAGCAGCACGAGCACGATCGTAAAGCCCGCGATGGCGGCGAGGCTCACATCGAACTTGAGGCGGCTGACGGCGAGCGCCAGCAACCCCGACAGAGCCGCGAACCCGTAGAGCATCCAGACGGCGCGCCGCTCCGAGAGGCCGAGGGCGACCAGCCGGTGCGACGTGTGATCGCGTCCGCCCTGCGATGCGGCGCGGCCCGCTAGTTTCCTGAGGATGGTGACGAACGTCGTGTCGAAGATCGGGATGAAGAGGACGAGGACGGGCACGACGATGACGATCATGAACCCGCGCGTGCGCGCCCCCGCGGCGCTCAAAAGCGCCATTGTCGCGAGGAAGAAGCCGACGAACATCGAGCCGCAGTCGCCCATGAAGATCGTCGCCGGGTTCGAGTTGTAAACCAGAAAGCCGACGAGCGCGGCGGCGAAAACGCCGAGCAACAAAGCCTCCGCCGGGCGGCCGTTGATGACAAAACTGAAGGCCAGAAAGCCGGCGGCGACGGCCGCGATGCCGGCGGCCAGCCCGTCCATGTTGTCGAGCAGGTTGAGGGCGTTCGTGATGCCAATGAGCCACAACATCGTGAGCGCCATGTTGATCGGCGGAGAGGCGGTCCACGGCAGCGCCAGCCCGTAATAGACGACGAGCGAGGCTCCCATCAACTGCCCGATCAGTTTTTGGTAAGGCTTCATGTGCAGCCGGTCGTCAATCAGCCCGACGGCGAAGAGGAACGCGCTCGCCAGCATCACTACCCAGCCGTAAGGGTGATGCGGCATCCGCCCGATGAAGATCAGGTAGGTGAGGGCGACCGTGAAA
>JBOGOY010000684.1:0-3217 GCA_050748185.1 Pyrinomonadaceae bacterium | reverse complement strand
CTGCTCACCTGCGGACGATGCTGACGATCTTTTTTCGACCTTCTCTAGTGTGAGGACTTTAGCCCGCGTGTGTCCTGTCCGGCTTTCCCTGAAATCAATGCCGACGATGCGTAGTGAAGGCTCAAGCCGGCGCAATTTGTTCGTTAAAGCATTGGGCGCTTTCGGCCACGCCTTATCGCGTAGTGTCTGCTCGCTCACATGCCGCTTCAGTTCCTCTAACAACCCGCTTGCCTTGCCTGACCAAAACGGTTTTGGTTGCGTCTCAAGCAGTTTCATCACGGCCTCAGACAGCGGAGAGTCATCAAGGGCGGTCGTGTTAGCGGTCGCACGGTTGACGGCGTAGGCTTCAACAAAAGTTCCCGGCGGGACATCAAAGGCCGGCTCTGCCGCCACCGCCCAAGCCGCGAAATCGGCCATGCGCGGCAGACCGTCCAGCTTGACGCTTTCAATGCGGCGAAGGGCGACGGAGACGGCATCGAACAACGCACCGCAAATGGACGGGCGCGCCCCTTCAAACTCGCGCCACAAGTCCGCTTCTTTGCGTCTTGCATCCGACTTGAACGATGGTAGATACAACACAACGGCGCGCGACAGTAGATCGCCGCGTGTGGCAAGGTCTTCGATGCCGTTGATGATGACCGGGCGCAGAGCCTCAAACAATACTTCTTCGTCATCTGAGTACAACTCCCGCGTGGACAGGCCGCCGCCGGTCGCCAGACGGCAGAGCGAATCACTTAAAGAGTTTGAGACTCGTGAAAGGTTGTCGAAGGTGAGACACCAGCGGTTGCGCGCGGCGATCATCAAGTCGCGTTCGTCTCGCGGCTCGCTTCGCAGTGCGGCTTTCGATGGATCAACGAGTGCTGAGAGGACACGCGCCGTTGTGGACTTGGCAGAGCCTTGCGCGCCGTAAAGCGCAAGTAATGGCAGCGGTAGATTCGGCCTCAGACATGCCACTAGCCACGCCAGCAACAACGTCCAATCGGCGTCATCCTTGACGTTGACGAATCTCCGCAGATCGCTCAACGTGCCGCCGCTTAATGGAGCGGGCAGCGACAACATTCCGCGCGTGCGACGGAACCTCACGGGCACATCTGCGCTCGCCATGATGTCCCACCCTTCGGCAGTGATTCTGACGATGCGCCAGTCATCATCGGCCAGATCAACGTAGAGCGCGCCCGCGTGCGCCGCGATACGTGTATGCACCTCGCGCGTCTCGCCATCGAAGCGCGCCCGCCCGTAGAGGACGCCAAGCGCATCTTGAAAGCCTTGTGTGCTGGGCGACTTACTCTCATCTTCATAAAAGCGGCGCATCAGCCAGTCACGAAAGCCGCGTGACTTGAGCGGCCACGTCTCCAGATGCCCGCCTACCCGGATGCCGGCGTAAGGCTCACCGTCGGGCGTGTGAAATAGTTCGGCCTCGCTCGCCAGTTCTACCAAGACCGTCGCCTGTGACTTACGCTCCGGCTTATCGTCCGGCTCTGGCTCGCCGTGTACGTCGGGAGAAGACAGCCGCATCAAGCCGTCTATTGTGCCGCCTGCCGCGAAGTAGTCATCTAAGCCGACTTTCGCGCCACCCGCGTCCGCCGGAAGATAGATCAAGCGCACATGCGCGCCGCGCAGTTCCAAGAATCCCCGCAGCCGCTTCATAGCCGACCGCACGGCGTCCTTTTCCATCACGTCAGAGTCAAAGCAGATGTAAATCTTGCGGCCTTTGAGCGCGATGAGTTCCCAGTCGGCCAGCGCCGTTAAGCCGCCGCGCTCATTAGTGCCGCGAAAGTTCCAGACACCAAGCAAAGCGATGCAGCACAGGCCGCGCGAAACGGCAGCATCGGCTTTGCGCGCGCCTTCTGTGATGAAGAGCGGGACAGACGGATCGCCAAGCAAGGGACGCGCGGCCGGCGGTACGTCTAAAGCCATGCGTGCGCCGGCCGGCGTCTCATACTTCAAAGGCTTGCCGTCTTTCACGCGCGGCTCGTCAGGGCGAATCTGGTGGGTTGCGATCTCGCCGGTAACAGACCAGACGGGGATGAGCAGGGCGGGCGTGCGCCGTTGCGCTTCACCGAAACCAAGCGCTTGCAACTCGGCTTTAACGCTGACCGTGCGGTAACAGCGTGCGCGTGCAACCTCTTCCGAGATGGCCGACGCTGCGACAAGCGCGGCGTGGTGTGAATATAGCGGCGGCGCGTTCATCCCTGCCGCCTCCGCCGCGCCCGATTGCGCTCGATGCGATCTTGCTCATCCGAGTAACAAGGCTCGCACACGGCCGCGAAAACCCACCCGCGCACGGGCCGTAATCGGCGACAATGCGCGCATGTCTCCGAGCGTTGACGCTGTGGCAAGTGGTCGCTATCATGCGACACGAAAGCGTGTTCGCCGTCACCTAAGCCCGCGTTTTCAACCACTGCGCCCGCGCGTGTCGTCATCACGCCGGGCGCGCGCTCTTTATGCGGCATCGATGTGCCCTCCGATCTGCGGATTGTCACCACAAGCCAGAGCGCGGCCCCCACTTGCAATCCACTCTCTCAAAGCACGCTCGGAATAGCGGTATTGACGCTCCCCTATCCGCACATGAGGAATGAGATGCCGCCGTGAAAGCTCCCAAATTCGTTGTGTTGAAACACACAGAATGCTGGCAGCCACTTCCGCCTTAATCAACCTGTCATCTGTCATTTCAGTGCCTCCAAAACAATGTGCGCGCCACTCAACGTGACGCGCACAAAATAAATGCAATTAAGTTTTGAGGCAGGACTTAATTCTTCTTATTTAAGTCATCTTCAAGTATCGCCTTGACTACTTCCGGCCATTTGAAATGAAGCCACGTTGTTTTAATCAACCACTTGCTTAGCATCCGTGCGTTGAAATTTCCGCCGCACATTGCTTGAGCAATATCTTCCATTTTAGTCGAACAACCTCTTGCGCTTGCCTTGATAACGGTATCTCGCAAGGCCCTATCAAACTCTCTCAGATCATTAAAGTGCTCGGACGGACGGCCTCTGCCGGGAGAAAAGATGGCGAGGGCGTCTTGAACAATTTTGGCACTGTCGGGAGAGAAAAAGTTGTAGTTCTCTACCGTAAAGATTAAGCCGTGACTAGGCCATAAGTGGAACTTTACTATCAAGCCTGTTTCGTCGTGCTTGACCCGAGCGGCTGAATAAAGAACATAGCTGCGCTCAATACTGATCGCTAAGTCTTCTCGGATTTTCGGAGATGTTATACC
>JBOGOY010000683.1:0-3217 GCA_050748185.1 Pyrinomonadaceae bacterium | reverse complement strand
GAAAGAAGCCATGTTCGGCCGCGCCCAGCCGCTCGCGGGGCTGACGCCGCCCTCGTCCGTCACCCTGCTGCACCGCCTCTCGCCTTACGCGCACGACGCGGAACGCGCGGCGGAACTGTGGCGCGAGGCGAACGGCGCGGACAGCCGCCCGCCGCCGCCGCCCCGCCCGCTCCGTCTGGCGACAGCGAACGAGTTGGAGCCCGTGGCGCGCCGCGTCGCCGCCGATTTGAAAGACGCATTCGGCCTTGAGGCGGAAGTGACCGTTTGTTCCGACGCGGAGAAACTACTGGTCTTGCGCGGCTTGGCGGAGAGGAAGCCCTTAGAGTGGGACATTTTTTTATATGCGTGGAGCGGACAGGCGACCGACGCGCCGCCGCTCGGACTACATCACGCTTTCGTCGGAGCCTACGGCGAACTGCGCGCCGGCCCGGTCGTGCCGGAGTTTGATGAGATGCACGCGGAACTCAAGCAACAGACCTCCGCCATCGGCCTGTCCCGCGTTTCATACCGGATCGATAAGTTCGTTTACGAAGAGGCGCTGGCGCTCTTCCTGTGCGCCCCGCAGGCGCTCTACGCCGTCAACCGGCACGTGGACTTCACCCCGTACCGCACGACGTTTGAGTTGGCCGAGTGCGAGGTGAGTAAGGAACATTGGTCCCGCCGGGGATGAGTCGGGGCGGCACGAGTGCGGCCCCTCATCCCCATTGAACACGCAAGCCGAAAGTCGGGGTGGATGTGTTAAGCGGAGTAGAGGCCGCACGCTTGCCTGCGACCAATGCGGCTTTGACCACAACGACAGAATACAGGGGAAAAGATCACGACGAGAAGAATGCCAAAGATTTTGTCGCTGACCGCACTACTGCTGATCCTGAGTTGCGCCGTCGGCGTCCGCGCCCAACGCCCCACCACCGTGGAGGGGTTCGCGGACATCAACGGCGCGCGAATTTTTTATACCATCACCGGGCGGGGCGAGCCGCTGGTGTTGATCCACGGCTACCCGCTGTCCGGCGACCTGTTCGATCGGCAGCGCGAGGCTTTGAGCGGGTTTTATCAGGTCGTCACGCTCGACCTGCGCGGTTTCGGGCGCAGCGTCGCGCCCAACGAACAGGCCTCGATCGAACTCTACGCCAGCGATGTCCTCGGCCTGATGGATTTCCTCGGCATCCAGCGGGCGGTCATCGGCGGGCATTCGATGGGCGGCATCACGAAGCTCGAAATGTACCGGCGCGCCCCCGAACGATTTATCGGCATGATCCTGAACGACACCACCGCCGCCCCCCACCGTCGAGCAGTTCATGTGGCGGGGCTATGCCCAACAGTCGAGAGAGCA
Source organism: Pyrinomonadaceae bacterium (assembly GCA_050748185.1). Lineage (GTDB taxonomy): Bacteria > Acidobacteriota > Blastocatellia > Pyrinomonadales > Pyrinomonadaceae > JACCRA01. The sequence goes on along the minus strand of JBOGOY010000683.1, from coordinate 1,887 downwards.
GGGCGCGGAATCTCTGCTCCCGTTGCTGCTGCCCGAGTTTCTGACTGGCGAGACGCGCCGGGTCAGGCCGGAATTAGTCACCGAAGTGGCAAACATCATCCGGCAGGCGTCGCTTAACGGACTGGTCGGCGGCGCGAACGCTCTGGCCGAGCGCCCGGACCTGAGGCCCGTCCTGCCGACGATCAGGGTGCCGACGCTCGTCTTGTTCGGCGAGGAAGACTCTCTGACGCCGGTCGAGGTGGCGCAGATGCTGCACGCGGCCATCCCGGACTCGGAGTTGGCGATTATCCGTAATGCGTCGCACGCCGCCATTCTGGAGAAAGCGCCGCAGGCTAACGGGATCATTCGGCGTTGGACCGCACGGGTACGAAATGAAAGGTAAACGACAGTGGTCAGTGGACAGTGGTCGGTTAAAACAAAGACCGTCTCTCTCCTGTCTTTCGCTGACCGCTGATCACTGACCACTTGCAAAGGAGTAACGCGATGAAAGCACTCTGTTGGTATGGCACGGGCGACGTGCGAGTTGACACCGTCCCTGACCCACAAATACTCAACCCCCGCGACGCCATCATCAAGATCACGACGGCGGCGGTTTGCGGCTCCGACCTGCACCTCCTCGACGGTTTCATGCCGACGATGAAGGAGGGCGACATCCTCGGCCACGAAAATATGGGCGAGGTCGTCGAGGTCGGGAAAGAGGTGAAGAACCTGAAGGTCGGCGACCGCATCGTCACCCCCTTCACGATTGCGTGCGGCGAGTGTTGGTTCTGTCAGAAGCAGTTGTTTTCGAACTGCGACAACTCGAACCCGAACGCGGAGATCGCGCGCGAGGCGATGGGGCAGTCGCCGTCGGCGATGTTCGGCTATTCGCACATGCTCGGCGGCATCGCCGGCGGACAGGCCGAATACCTGCGCGTGCCGTTCGCCGATGTCGGCCACGTCAAGATTCCCGAAGGGCTGCCGGACGAGAAGGTCTTGTTTCTCTCCGACATCTTTCCGACCGGCTACATGGCGGCGGAGAACTGTCAGATCGAGCAGGGCGACACGGTCGCCATCTGGGGCTGCGGTCCGGTCGGGCAGTTCGCGATCAAGAGCGCTTGGATGCTCGGTGCGGGGCGCGTGATCGCGATTGACAACGTGCCCGAACGACTCGCGATGGCGAAGGAAGATGGCAAGGCCGAGACGCTCAACTTCGACGACGCCGACATCTATGACGCGCTGATGGGGATGACGGGCGGGCGCGGGCCGGACTCGTGCATGGACGTGGTCGGGTGCGAGGCGCACGCTACGGCCACGCTCGATTCGGCACTCGACGCGGCGAAGACGGCGGTGATGCTCGGCACGGACAGGCCGCACGTTTTGCGCGAGGCGATCATGTGTTGCCGCAAGGGCGGGACGGTCTCGATCCCGGGCGTCTACGTCGGCTTCCTCGACAAGATTCCTTTCGGCGCGGCGATGAACAAGGGTCTGACGATGAAAATGGGCCAGACACACGTCCACCGCTACCTCGAACCACTCTTGAAGAAGGTCGAGGATGGCGAGATTGATCCGTCGTTTGTCATCACGCACCGCGTCTCGCTCGACGACGTGCCCGAAGCCTACAAGACGTTCCGCGACAAGGAAGACGGCTGCATCAAGGTCGTGCTCAAGCCCTAAATCGAGACTTGAAAGATGCGGACAGATGGGGTTCGCCACCGAGAACACGGAGACACAAAGCAGACACCGGTGCAAAGCACAGCCCGCCGCTCTTTCACTGCCGTCTAGCGTGCCTTCGTGTCTCGGTGGTCAAAATCGGGTGTCCTCGTCTCGTAAGTTTCGATTTAGAAGTTTGATGCCCGGGCGCATCCGGCAGACGTGCAGGCGGGGGGCATCGGCGCAGCCGATGCC